>CAMBAQ010000117.1 GCA_945863785.1 Chthoniobacter flavus | reverse complement strand
CGTCTCTGGGCCGGAGCCGACCTGCTTTTCGACCTCCATGCGAACGGTCTCGAGGTCGAGGCCCATCTTTTGGAGAACATTAACAGCCACACCTTGGCCGAGTTTGATGAGGCCGAGAAGAAGATGCTCGGTTCCCACGTAGTTGTGGTAGAACCTATCAGCTTCTTTGCGGGCCAGAGCGAGCACTTGCTGTGCCCGTGGAGTGAAGTTGTTCATCATTTTTTTTCGTTGGTGGCAGGGGTTGGAATTTTAAGTCTGTCGATATCCGGCTGCGGAACCTGTAGCAACTTGGCGCGGATTATCGTTGCGCGCAAGGCGTCCCTTTCTTCGGAAGACATTTTTTGGGTTTGTGCGCCTTTTTGTAAATGGGCCGGTTGAGTTTCTATGAAAAGCTCGTCAATCGGAAAGCGATGAGCGTCAGGAAAAACGCAAAGATCAATGCCAAGCTTGATAATCGAAAGAAGATTGAGGGCTTCCTTGGAGCTCATCGAATAAGCTTGCGAGAGCAACCCGTAAGCGCGGCCGACTTGATCGTGAAGTGTGATTGGTTTGCGCTGAGCCAGAAGAGCGCGGGCATTTTGTTCGTGCTCGATGATCTGCTCGATCACGCGGTTCAACCTGCCAATGATTTCCTCCTCAGCCTCACCCAGGGTCGTTTGGTTGGAAACTTGGAACAGGTTTCCCATGGCTTCAGTCCCCTCCCCATGCAAACCGCGAACAGCGAGGCCGATTTTATTGACAGAATTGATGATTTTGTTGATTTGGTCGCTCATCACCAACCCCGGAAGGTGAAGCATCGCAGACGCCCTCATTCCCGTACCCACATTGGACGGGCAGGCGGTGAGGTAGCCGAGACGGGCGTCGAAGGCAAAGTCCAAAACGTCTTCCAACTCGCTATCCACGCGGTTGATCATTTCGTAAACTTTATCCAACTGGAGCCCACAGCAGATCGCTTGCATGCGAAGGTGGTCCTCCTCGTTGATCATGACGCTGAGGGACTGCGGCGCATTCATCACGACGGCGCTACCGACGCCCTTCGCTGCGTGCTCGCGACTGATCAAATGCCGCTCGACGAGCACTTGCTTTTCCAAAGAAGAAAGGGTCTCTAGGTTCTCGGAATAGGATTCCGCCATCTCTGGCAAATGCTCGACGGCATCTTTCACCTGCTTTACCACCTCGAGGCGCTCTGCTTTTTTGGCCCATCCTGGAAAGGGTTTTTTACTCAGGTTCCGAGCTAAGCGAACGCGACTGCTGACAACGATCTGGCGATTCGGTCCGTCGCCGGAGAGCCACTCACCGCTGTTTGCGATAATGCGAGAGAACTTCATTTGGGCAACTCGGCCTCCACTTGTTTGATTTGGTCGCGCAAGTTGGCCGCGAGTTCGAATTCTTCGGATTCAATCGCTTTGCTCAGGTTGGCTTGAAGAGATTTGATTTTTTCGCCGTGAACCCTTGCAGCGCGATAGGCGACGGGCGCTTTGCCTGTGTGCGTGGTTCCTTTGTGCATGTTTTTGAGCATCGGCTCGATGCCTTCGGCAAAGACTTCGTAGCAGTGACTGCAACCAAGGCGTCCGGTTTTTTTGAAATCCGCTTGAGTGAATCCGCAGACCCCGCATTTGACTGCAGCGGGCGATTTTTCAATTTCCTGAGAGGCGCCAATACCGAGAAGAAGATCCGCCAAAGCAAATCCGGTCGGGTCGTTGACTCCTTTTTCTTTGGAGCAAGCCTCGCACAAATTCACCTTTTGCATTTTCCCTTCGACAATTTGCGTGAGGAAAACCGTGGCTTCCTTGGACTGGCAGACATCGCATTGCATATTCTTATTTATAAATCGGCTCGCCGCTCGATGCTGTCAACTCGCGGAAACGTGCGATGAGCTTGCGTGTGAGCGGGCCTGGTGTGCCGGAACCGATCGCGCGCGTATCCAGCTTCACCGCAGGAATGATCTCGGCCGCTGTTCCCGTGAGGAAGCATTCGTCGGCCGTGAAAATATCGTAACGGGTCATATTTGGCTCGAGGATGGTGATCCCGAGCTCGGAGGCCATTACAAAAACAACATTGCGGGTCACTCCCGAGAGAGCTCCCGAAGAAATCGGCGGGGTGTAAATGATGCCTTTTTTGACCGTGAAAATATTGTCTCCCGTGCACTCGGAGACGAACCCTTGCTCATTGAGCATGAGACCCTCGCCCGCGCCGGCGTGCTGGGCTTCGATTTTGGCCATGACGTTGTTGAGGTAGTTGAGGGACTTTACCATCGGGCTCAGCGCCCCGTGAGGAATCCGGCGGGTCGCACAGGTCACTACCTCGAGGCCTTTTTCGTATTTTTCTTCAGAGTAGAGAGTGATCTTCGATGCAATGATGAACACGGTTGCTCTTGGGCAGAGGGCGGGGTTCAACCCCAGATCGCCGCATCCACGCGTCACCACCAAACGCACATAACCGTCGCGCAGTTCGTTGAGGCGGATCGTTTGCAGGAGCGCCTCGGTGAGCGTCTGTTTATCAAGACCGACCTTCAGGCAAATCGCATGAGAAGAGTCATAGAGCCGATCAATGTGCTCCTCGAGTCGAAAGACCCGTCCGTTGTAAAAACGAATCCCTTCAAACACGCCGTCGCCGTAAAGCAGGCCATGGTCAAAAACAGATATTTTTGCGTTCTCCTTTTCGTAAAATTCGCCGTCGATATAAATCTTCATTGGGTGCTATGGAGCGCAGGATGTTAAAATGCGCCAGGGTAATTATTTTACGAACACCGGCGCCAGATCACAAGCCACTAAAAAGGGGATTTTTCAGCCAACTCAAGAACCTCGCCCGCAAGGTAAAGCGAACCCGTCACCAGAACCGGATGCGAACCCGATAGCGCCAAGGCCAAACCGGTGGGCAAATTCTCGGCAATCGCAGAAGGCACTAGGTCAAAACCGGAGAAGCTTTCTACAGTTGCCGAACGTTCATTTCGGACCGGCACAAAAACAAAATCTGAGGCGATCTCAGCGAGCACCTTCAACATGCCCTCGTATTCTTTGTCCTGCAGTGCTCCGAATACCACCGTGGCTCGTTCGTCTTGAAAAACCTCGCGCCAAGTCTCCACAAGAGCGCGCGCGGAGTGGATATTGTGGGCCCCATCCAGCACCAATCGGTCACTCAAAAACTGAAAGCGTGCAGGCCAACTGACGCCCGCAAGCGCGTCAGAGATGCATTCCTCGGAACACGCTACGCCTGCGGCTTGAAGCGCCGCCACCGCGAGGGCGGCATTCCACTTTTGATGATGCCCAGCCAAAGCGATTTCACCAGACCACGGAGCACTCACAAATTTGAGAGGCGCACCACACTCCAACGCCTTTGCGACTAGCACGGATGCCGCCTCTGGCGCCTGCGGGGCGGAAACCACGGGAACACCACTTTTGATGATTCCTGCTTTTTCACCGGCAATCTCGGGAAGCGTTTCCCCAAGCCAAGACATATGATCCATCGCAATCGGGGTGATCACCGAGACAAGCGGAGTGACGGCATTCGTCGAATCCAATCGTCCGCCCATACCGGTCTCGAGCACAACAAAATCACACCCCTGCGCGGCAAAATAATCCAGCGCCAAGATCGTCGCTATTTCAAAAAAAGTGGGGCCGTTCTCCCATTCCTCAACCGCGCCCCTGATCCGCGATAAACCAACCGCCGCGTCCGACTCGGAGATCATTTCGCCATCAACTCGAATCCTCTCTCGAAAGTCTTTCAGATGCGGCGAAGTGAAGAGCCCCACGCGATAGCCCGAGCGGGGCAAAATGGCATCCAGCATAGCGCAGACCGATCCCTTGCCATTCGTTCCTGCGACATGGAGAAAACGGAGTTTTTTGTCGGGTCGCCCTAACGCATCCAAAAGCCGATGCGTTTTTTCCAAACCGAACTTAATGCTCGATTCTCGCGTGGAGTAAAGCCACGCGAGGCCATCGTTCCAGGTCACTTTTGCCCCAGATATCCGAGGATGCTCCCGAGCGTGTCGCGCATCTTGTCGCGACTCACGATCAAGTCAACGAGCCCATGCTTTTCCAAAAATTCCGCCGTCTGGAAATCCGATGGCAACGTCTGGTGGGTCGTTTCACGGATCACGCGAGGGCCGGCAAAACCAATCATCGCCTTGGGTTCAGCGATAATGATGTCACCCAGCGAGGCGTAACTGGCCATCACTCCAGCCGTGGTGGGATTCGTGAGAATGGTGATGTAAGGCAGGTTGGCTTGGGCATGCAGGGCGAGAGCGCCGCTGGTTTTGGCCATTTGCATGAGGCTGAGCATACCTTCATACATACGAGCTCCCCCCGAGGCGCAGACCAGAATGACGGGCATCTTGTTCTTGGTGGAATGCTCAATGATGCGAGTCACCTTTTCCCCAACGACTGATCCCATCGTGGCAGCAAGAAAATTGAAATCCATCACCCCAAGCCCCACCCGATGGTCATGGATACGTCCTTCACCAGTGATAATCGCATCCACAAGGCCTGTCTTTTGTTTGTAACTTTGGAGACGGTCGGCATAGGTCGTCACACCCTTGAATCCAAGAGGATCCACGGAGGACATCGCTGCATCCATCTCTACAAAACTATCTGCATCCACAAGGCTCTCGATGCGTTCGCTCGAGCCGAAATTCATGTGGTGATCGCATTTCGGACAAACCTGCAAATTCTCGGAAAGAGCGAGATTGTGAATCACCTCGCCACACGCGGAGCACTTCGTCCAAAGACCGGTCGGCATTTCGCGGGTTTTTCCACCAAGTGACCGGAGAATAGGTTTTTTAAAAATCGCCATGGTTTTTTATGAATGAGGTTTTTTTCTTAGCCACGGGCCACAGTGAGCGCCCGCACGCTGGAGGCCCCCCGCTCGAGAAGAACGGCTGCACAGGCATCGAGTGTCGATCCCGTCGTGAGCACGTCATCCACAAGTAGGAGGTTTTTATTTGTTACATCGGCATTCTTGACCACTGAAAACGCATTCCGCAAGTTTTGCCTTCGATTCTTCCGATCAAGAGCGGTTTGCGTGGTCGTGTAACGTCGACGCTCCAGCGCGGCGAGAACAGGAATCGCGGTCCTGCGGGATAAATTTTCAGCGATCACAGCAGCCTGATTGTATTCCCTTTCGCGCAATCGTTTGGGATGCAGCGGAACGGGCACAAGCGCATCAAATTCCTCGTCCACCAATCGTGAATCCTCGAGTCCCTCGGCGGCGATTTGAGCCAATACCCGCGCAAGCCAGATTTCCTTACCATATTTGATGCGATGGATGAGGTCACGGATGACCGAGCGGCTTCGAACGACGGCGACCGCACACTCGAAGTAAAACGCCTCGCCTCGACAATTCGGACAAGTGAACTCCCCCGTCAAACAATCATAAGGTTGGGAGCAGGACTCGCACCGAGGAGCCTTGATCCGTTCAATGAGCGCCTCGCAATCGCTGCAAAAGTCCATCCCCGTCTCTACCTGCGTCCTGCAGTGCGCGCAATGGGGCGGAAAAAAAAGCGTCGCTAGTGGCTCAAGCGCTTCGGTGATCGTTTTTTTCAACATGCCGGAGTCGCGATAAAACGAGGGCCCATGTCAGCAATAAAACAGCCACCGGAACCAACCCAGTGGGAACCGCTCCGCTCACGACATTCGGACCCGTCCAAGGAAGCAGCGCCTCCGGAGATTTGGCATTAAACTTGGCAAGGAGTTCCAGACCCTTCTGAGCAAAAATCCATCCTGCATGAAGACCGATCGGGAGAAACAGCGACCGCGTCCGAGCGGCAGCCACGCCCAAAATCAGACCCGCAACAAGAAGAGAAAGAAATCCCCATCCCAGCAACGGCCACGGCGGCGCGCTGGAGAACGCTAGCGGGATCTGCTCAAACCCGCTCGACCAAGTCACAGGTCCACCGCTCACGGACTTCGATGTTTTGACAAAATGAACCACACTGAAAATGACGGCTGAGACAATCAACGCCGACCAGCGCCTCATGGCCATCAGGCACAGCCCCAGTATCACTCCACGGA
>CAMBAQ010000116.1 GCA_945863785.1 Chthoniobacter flavus | reverse complement strand
GGAATTGATTGCGCTCTGCTCAGAAAACAAACTTCCGATTCATGAGATCACACTAAAGAGAGAGGTGAATGAGACGAGCAAGCCGAGAGAATCGATCATCGAGCGGATGCAGGGCTATTTCGGCATGATGCGCGACTCGGTCAATAAGGGGTTGGCGATAGGGAGCCTTTCGGCAAGTGGTCTTTCCGGCGGCGACGCAAAGAAACTGCTCCTCTATTCACAGTCCTCGGCCCCCCTTTTCGGCCCGCAATTCGCAAAAACCATGGCCTATGGTTTTGCCGTTCTTGAAACCAATGCCGCATTTGGTCGGATCGTGGCAACGCCCACGGCGGGATCCGCAGGAATAGTTCCCGCCTGTCTGCTCTCACTTCAGGAAACGCACTCTCTGAGCGACGAGCAGATAGCGAAAGCTATGTTCACAGCTGCGGGTGTCGGCCACATCATTGGCGCCAATGCCAGTTTCTCGGGCGCTCAGGGTGGGTGTCAGGCCGAGGTTGGCAGCGCATCCAGCATGGCTGCGGCGGCAATAGTCGAAGCCATAGGAGGCACCCCAGAGCAAGCGTTGAATGCTGCCGCCTTTGCCCTCATGAACACGCTCGGCCTCGTTTGCGATCCCGTGGGAGGCTATGTGGAGGTGCCTTGCGTGAGCCGCAACGGTATGTTTTCCATCCACTCCTTTCTGGCTGCGACAATGGCCATGGCCAACACGCGGTGTGTGATTCCATTTGATGATGTCGTGATCGCGATGCGCGACATTGGCCGACGTATGCCACGAGCCTTGAAGGAGACGGCCGAAGCAGGACTCGCCACGACCCCGGCTGGGCTCCGCTTCAAGCCGGAGCCCACGCTCTCCCAATCCTTATCGAAAAAGAAAGCGCCTTGAAAAAATCCCTTTTTAATGACTTGTAACACTCAGTAAGCCCCCCAATATTTTATGTCCTATCCTGTTATTCTATCCGCAACTTGCACGCCATCGGGGGCTTTCAGAGGTTCTATTGCGCGGGTTCCAGTAAAATGGGTTGTGACTTCGAGGCGGATTTGAGACCTCCAAAAATTCAACCGCCTGCATGAAAAAAACTACGCAGAAAATAAAAATCGTCTCGATCCTGGGTCTCGGAACGATGGGGCATGGGATCGCCCAGGTTTTTGCCTCGGCGGGTTATCGTGTGCGAGGATTCGATGATGTGCCCGCCGTTAGGGAATCACTTCATTCGCGTTGTCGCGACAATCTGAAGGCCATGCTCGCGGCTGGTCTGATCGGGCAAAACAGCGTTTCAGCAACTCTTTCCCAAATGGATGTTTTTGATTCGGTAGAGGAGGCGGTCGATGGGGCACAGTTCGTTTTGGAGGTTGTGCGAGAAGATCTCGCCATGAAGCGGAAACTCTTTTTGTTTTTAGAAAAATGCGTTTCTCCATCCGCCATTCTTGCGAGCAACACATCGACTTTTCCAATGAGTCAGATTGCGGACCGCTTGAAGCACCCTCAGCGCTGCGTGAATATGCACTGGTTCAATCCGTCTCATATTGTTCCGGTGGTAGAGGTGATCCCCAGTGATAAAACATCGCCTGAGACGCTTGCATCTACAATGGAACTCGCTCGTCGTCTTGGCAAAAACCCAGTCTTGGTGCAGAAGGAAGTTCCCGGCTTTATTGTGAACCGGGTGCAGGCCGCGATGATCCGGGAGGTCTGGGATTTGTGGCAGAGTGGGATCGCCACCGCAGAGGATATCGACATCGCCGTCTCTGGTGCCATGGGGTTTCGACTTTCCGCTATCGGTCCCTTGCAGGTTTGCGACTTTGGGGGCTTGGATGTCTGGAGCACGCTTTTCAAACAGCTCACGCCCTTGATTAACTCAGGCTCCTGTGTCCCGGATAAAATCCAAAGCCTCGTTGATGGGGGGCATTTTGGAGTCAAGTCGGAGAAAGGTATTTTTGACTACACGCCAGAGTCGCTTGAGCAAAAGCGTATCGAGCGTGATCGCCATTTTCTGGAACTGACCAAGCTCGCGCGAAACTGGAAAGCCACTGTTCCAAATCCGGCATGAGCACCTGCGCCGAAATCCTCACCCAGATGGTTGCTTTTGACACGGTCAACGCCTCCATATCCCACAGAAGCGAACCTGAGCGCGATTTGGCCATTTACTTGGAGGGCCTTTCTTCCTCGTGGGGATTGAAGTCCAGGCGCTGTGCGGTTCCTGGCGGAGGCTTCAATCTTTTCCTCTCGAGTGAGGTTTCAAGCGACGCACCCTGGCTTCTTTTTGACAGTCACCTTGATACGGTAAGCATCGAAGGGATGGTGATTGATCCATTGCTAGCCCGCTGCCTTGAGGGCCGGCTTTATGGGCGTGGGGCTTGTGATACCAAAGGTTCCGGCGCATCAATGCTGTGGGCTTTGCGTCAGTATTCCAAATCCGGATGCCGCCGCTTGAATGTGGGGCTACTTTTTTCGATCGATGAGGAGTGTGGCATGACCGGTGCGTCCAGTTTTACGAGCGAGGAACTTATTCAACTCACTGCTGCTTCAATGGTGATGGGTATCGTTGTAGGGGAGCCTACCGGCTTGCGTCCGATCATCGCCCATGGAGGCTTGGTGCGAGGAACCATTACTGCCCGGGGACGAGCTGCGCATTCTTCCGATCCCTCCAAGGGAAAGTCGGCGATCAGCTCCATGTGCAAAGTGATTTCAGCTTTTGAGTCATGCTACGTCCCCACGCTTACGGCTCATCATCCGCTCGCGGGAAGATCTACAGCGAGCATTAATGTTATTCGAGGAGGTCGGCAGGTGAATATCATTCCCGATTTTTGCGAGGTCGAGTTCGACCGTCGGCTCATGCCAGGAGAGTCTGCGGTAAGTGTGCTCACGGAGATCGAAAGGGCGTTGAAACCACTGCTCCTCGAAATGGCCCGTCGAGATGAAGGGACGGTTTCGATGGAATCCTCATTTGCCCTCGAGCCATTGAATCCTTCGGGTTGCGGAGAATTTCATACTCGTGTTTCGACTTCATTGGAAAGTCTTGCACTCGATTCTGAATCCATCGGGGCGCCATGGGCGACGAATGCAAGTCACTATAGCAAGTTGATTCCTGCAGTGGTTCTAGGGCCTGGCGATATTGCCCAAGCCCACACGAAGGATGAATGGATCTCTCTCTCTGAGCTCGATCTCGCTGGTCGCTTGTATCTTGACCTGATGCTTCATTGTTAAATCCCTATTTGATTTTTCTCCATGCAACCCCTCGTCACCGTATCGCCAGTATTCCAACCCCTCCGCATGGAGTGGGTGGAATCCGCTCTACGACTCTCCACGCAAGCCGGCTGGAACCAATCACGGGAGGATTGGGTGAGGCTGCTGAAACTGCCCCAGGGTTTTGTGAAGGTTTTGATCGAAGGGGCAGAGGTTCGTGCCAGCTACTCGATCGTCTCTTTAGGCTCCGATTTGTGCTGGATTGGAATGTTGCTGGTCGACGAGTCCCTCCGCGGACGAGGGTTGGGCAAAGCCGCGTTTGCGAGCGCTCTTCAAGATGCGACGCATTGGAGGAATGTGGGGTTGGATGCCACCACGCTTGGGGAGCCCATCTATGTGAAGCACGGTTTTCAGCCCGTGCGAACGATCAGTCGCTGGTCGGGCATGGCCTTGGCACCGAGGCGTGCGGTTCCGCACCACCGCATCGGCTTGCATGAAGGGATTCTGGCGTTCGATGCTGCCGAATTGGGAGTGGATCGCTCCAATCTTTTGCGAGCCATGGCGGCCACCGATACGACGTTTTTCAGTTTTGAAAATGAGGGGAAGACGACGGCTTACGGTGCGATCCGTCCAGGCCGAACGGCTTGGCAACTTGGTCCTGTGCTCGCGATATCGGTGGAAGGATTCGACTGTGTGTTGGAACTCGCCATGGCAACTTGTGCAGGAGAGGAGATTTTTTGCGATGTTCTCCGCTCGGACGCCGCTGGTAGTCTTACAGCCAAGGGGATGACGTCCCGTCGCCACCTCCAGCGTATGGCATTGCCTTACAGCCCAGATTGCCTGTGTGCAGATACGGTTTGGTGCGCTGCGGGCTTTGAGTTGGGGTAGACGCTGTGTTCCTTGGAGGATGGGATCTCGGGAACCTCGAATAGTTGTCCTCCGTGATCTGCAGCATCACGCGCTGCCATCGCGGCAGCGGTGACATGTAAACACTCTTGGGTGGTGATTTCGGAATGGGGTTGCCCTTGGGCGGCAGTAACGATTGCCTTGGCCAGATCGCCGCCTGTGGGCAACTCGCAATCGCAGAGCCAGTGATATTCCTTGTGTGCATCGCAGAGAAAAACCTCCTGATTGCGAATTTCAATAACACCTTCTGATCCCGTCACACGGAGACGGTCGTCCGAGTGCGAAGAAGCTCCTGATGGACGAAGAAAATCCGATGTGATCAGGCAGTGCACACCTCCAGTCATGCGAAATTGCATGATGGCGTGGTCTTCCATTTCAGAGATTTCGGGGAAACAACGATTCCCGTGCGTTGCAATCACGCTTTCAAAGCGCAATCCAGTGCACCAAGCCACAAAATCGATGGCATGGCTCCCGACCCAGGGAATGATTCCCCCAAAGTATCGTCGCTCTTTATAGAAGTCCGGCCTGTGCGCGCCAAACTTGTAGGTTTTCTGGGCCTGAATCATCACCGGACAGCCAATGGCACCGCTTTGAATAAGTTTTCGCGCCCGCTGAAAAGGCTCCATCCACCGCATGGTGAACTCCCCGATCAGTCGCCTCTCCCCAGAGGCGGTGAGACGACACAAATCATTAAAAACCGCCCGATCCACCGCGAGTGGTTTTTCGCTCACAACGTCAAATCCGCGCTCCAAGGCCCGGACAGCAAGAGCTCCGTTAAGGGCATACGCGCTGCCGATGTAGATGAGATCGGGAGAAAAATCCTGCATCAATGAATCCATGTCGAGATAGGTGTCACCAACGCCCGCAGCCTTTGCTCGAACCAAAGCCTGTTGGTCAAAATCGTCACAGGCCCACGCCAACTTGACTCCAGGAAGCTGCTTGATGCTTTCGTGCCCGTATCCGCCAATGATTCCAATTCTCATAAGTATGCGATTCTTCGAAGGGCGTATTTTTCTCTACTTGGATGATGAAATCAACGTCCATGCGTAGTAACTGTTACATCTCCGAACGGGGTGACCTCGGGAGGAGTAACTCGCAAGATCATCTGCTATGAACACATCCCATCTGTCTTGGAATCCTGAGGCGACCCCTGATTTCCTTGTTCCACTGTTGGGTTGTCTCGAGGATGAGTATCCTATCAGGAGGCAGTCTGGGGCCGCTAAAGAGCTGGTTTTTTCCGCCATCGACGGGCCCGGTGCTTTGAGGGTTTCTGCCTCTGGGAATAAGATCAATATTGAGTATGGATCCCCATCCGCCGCCGCACGCGGCATCGGTCTCGCGCTGGCTGGGCAGAACGTGGACGCGAGCTCGAATTTCCAAGCGATGGGAATCATGCTTGATTGCTCCCGCAACGCGGTGATGAAAGTCTCGCATGTGAAGCGGTGGCTGAGGCGTTTGGCGCTGATGGGCTACAATGTGTTTATGCTTTACACGGAGGATACCTATCAGCTTCCGGGTGAGCCGTATTTTGGTTACATGCGCGGGGGGTATAGCGGGCGGGAGATTCGAGAGATTGATGACTACGCGCGCCGACTTGGAATCGAAGTGGTGGCCTGCATCCAGACTCTCGGCCACATGGGCCAAATGTTAAAATGGCCACACTACAAGACCGTCAAAGATACCGCGCAGGTTCTCCTTGCGGATGAGGAAAAATCATATGCCCTCATTCGAAAAATGATCGCTTTTTGGTCCGAGCATCTCGGCACACGCCGCATCCACGTAGGTATGGATGAGGCTCACGATCTCGGGCGCGGTCGCTTTATGGATTTGCATGGCAATCAGCCCGTCTTCGATGTTTTTCACCGTCATCTGGAACGCGTGGAGGAGATCTGTTTATCCCATGGACTGAAGCCTATGATTTGGTCCGACATGTATTTCCGCATGGGGAACCCCACGCAGGACTACTATGATCGAAA
>CAMBAQ010000115.1 GCA_945863785.1 Chthoniobacter flavus | reverse complement strand
GATGAGCAACTACTGCACCGGGTGCCATTTCGATCCCAAGAAAAAAAACGGCCCCGGCGCATGTCCTTACAATCTTCTCTACTGGGATTTTTACGATCGCCACGCGCAGCGCTTCGCTTCGAATCCTCGCACAAGCATGATGGTGAGCTCTTGGAATAAACGACCGGAATCCGAAAAGGACATCATCCGCAGTGAATCTGCCGCGTTTCTAGAAAACCTTCTCCCCGCCTCGCCTCCCGGAGATCAGATATAGTCGGCGAATTCGTAAAGTGCAGGATCCCTCTCCGCTCGGGCAGGACGCACCCGCGATCCCGTGGAAGAGACTTCGCCCGCATCACCCTCGGGCATATCCATTCCCTCAAAGGCATCACCGAACTCCTCCTCGAGCTTCTCGGGATCTTCGCCCGCCTCCAAACGTCGGATCATTTGATCCATCCCGTCGGGCATGGCTTGGCCGGTCGCCTCGGTCATCTTGCGCATCATTCGGCCCAACGCCTTGGGATCCGGATTATTTTCATCCATACTGGACATTTCGCGCTCCATTTCGGCCATCATTTTTTCCATCCGGGGATCATCGGCATCCGGCGATTCTGACTTTTCCTTGGCGCGACCAGTGAAGGCGAACTTGGAAACCACCCGCTCCATTTTTGCCGTGGGGTTGTCCGGGCATTTCGGCACCTTATCAGAATAGGACAGGCTACGGGCGAAAAACGAGTAAATCTTATTCGTGTCGGGAGAGTGGAATTCGTAGATCGGCATAGGAAAGTGTGTATCTACTTTTACCCCCGTTTGCCGCCTGCGTCCACTCTTGCCATTCTTCCTTATAGTCGCCTTGCACTCGGGTTGCGTAATGTCTACGACTCCGAGTCCGTCCGATTTTTCTCCGCAAACCCACTTTTTTTTGATAACCAGATAGGCTCACTCATGGACACTCCCGAAACGCCCGACAGCGAGTTAGTCTCCCGCACTCAAGCGGGGGATGCGCGGGCTTTTGATGAGTTGGTGGTGAGGTTCAGTCCCCGGCTCTACGGATTGGTCTATAATATGACGGCCAGCCATGAGGATACAAACGACCTTCTCCAAGATATCTTCGCCAAGGCCTATCGATCTATCAACGGCTTCCAAGGCAAATCCGCCTTCTACACATGGATGCACACGATCGCCGTGAACATGACTATCAATTTCCTGAAAAAACGGAATCGCCGCAAAACCATGAGCCTCGATGATGTTGATAATGGGATCCTGACCGATCCCGACTTCATCAAAGCCACGAGCAATGGCGACCCCAGCCACGACGCCAATCTGGTGGAACTTCAAAAGAAATTGAACGAGTCCATGCTCAAGCTGTCTCACGAGCATAGGGCAGTTGTAACGATGTTTGATATTCAGGGGATGCCACATGCGGAAATTGCGAAGATCCTGAAAATTTCGGAAGGCACCGTACGCTCGCGCCTCTTTTATGCACACCGACAGTTGCAAAATCACCTGCAAGAGTTTATGAAACACTAATCCCCTTTATGGAGTCTGAAGAAAGCATTTCCAAGCTGCTACGATTGAAACGGTACGAGCAACCACGCCCAGATTACTTCGAAGATTTTCTCGCCGAGTTCCAACTCCGCCAGAGGGCCGAAGTGATTCACCGACCATTTTGGAATATCGCCTGGGATCGATTTTCCTCCCTCTTTGCGCCGATCCCTGTGCCAAGACTCGTCACGGCTTCCTCCTTTGCTGTTGCCGTGATTGCTGCTGGGGTGACATTGCAATGGTCGGGCGACGAGACAGCCGACGCACCAGCCAGCTGGAATCTCTCCTCCGCCGCACAGACGCGACTTGGTACCGCTCAAAGCGCTTTTACCAAACCCGCCAAACGCGTTTCTTCGGTCCAATACGTGCTACCAACCAGACCGACCGGATACGCTTCGGCCCATAGTTTTTAACAAATAAAAGTGAATTGGCTTTGTAATTCATTATGGGCATTGGCACTCACTGCCCCCCTATTTTCCCTGCCGCTTTGCGCAGCGGATCAATCAACGGCGCAAAATATCTGCACCGAGTTCGGCCGGATTTTTGAGCAACACCGTCGATCTGTCGTACGCATTTATGCCACCGATGCCCTTGGCATCCGAGTTGGGAGTGGATTTTTCGTCGATCCCTCGGGAGTCATCTACACGCATGCCGGCACTGTGATGAATGCGGAAGATGTGAAGGTGAGCTTCAACGATCGACTGATTCCAGCACGTGTCATCACCGTCGATGACCGCAATGGCGTCGCCCTCCTGAAAGTCGATTGCTCCACCCCCTTCATCCCAATCGGGGATTCCGATAAAATCACCCAGACCACACCTGTGATCCTGATTGGTTTTCCGGAGGAGTATGAAGTGAGCTCGAATTTCGGTATGATCGCCGCTCGCGAGCGACAGCATCTTGGAAAATATTTTGCCACATCTCACTTCAGGGCAAACATGGCCGTCCAGCGCGGCGAGGGTGGAGCCCCCGTACTGAACCTTGCCGGCGAGGTTATCGGGATCCTCGTGGCCCGCATCAGCGATGGCACCGCCTGTCACATCCTCCCAATCCGCGCGGCAGAAAAAACAAGACAGGATATCTCGCGCTTCGGCGAATTGCGTCCCGGTTGGGTAGGTGGCGAGGTGGAGGATGCAACTGCGCCGATTGCCGGATCCACCGCACAAATCCTCACTCTCGGCCCAGGGACACCCGCCGCAGAGAGTGGACTGAAGGCCGGAGATGTCATTTTGAGTATCAACGGATTTCCCGTGACCTGCAGTGAAGACGTCCTAGACGCCGCCTACTTTCTCACTGCTGGAGATCTCGTCGAGGTACTCATCCTTCGCGACGGCGAAAAACGATCCATTTCCGTCAAGCCCATCACCCGCCCGACCATCCCCGTCGAGGCTGCTGCGCAAGAAAAGTAAAGACGCCCGGGTTGACCCCGAACCACGCGGGGGTCCCATAAAACGGTAGGGCTACGCAACGGATCATCTACCCCCTAATAGGAAGCGTTCATTTACCAAGTATAGTGGACCTTGTAAGTCACCGTCTTTTCCTCATCTGGCTTGAGGGGGACACGGAACTCGATGGTCTGGGCATCGGTTTTTTGGAACTCCTGGCTTTTGTCCATGATAGTCCAGTTCGTCCAACGGAAGAGATGTTCGAGTACGCGGATTTCGACCGCTTCTTTTTTGCGGTTTCGAAGTTGGATTTCAAATGTTTCGTCCAAGGTATGATTGGCTTCGTTAACCTTAAATTCGGTTTGCTTGCGCTCGCCGACAAGGTCGAAGCTATCGCCGATAAAGAGTCGAACGATTTCCTCCTTGGGTGTGTGTTCGATGTTATTCTCTCCAACGAATTCGAGTTGGCGGTCATTGTCTTGGGAGTAAAAGCGAACTCGACCTTTCGGGAGAGGAATCCCGAGCTTATTGGCTTCGGAGTTTTTGAATTCGCGATAAACATGCACCTTTTTGTTGGAAGTTGTGCCGTAGCCCGGGTCTGCACCGACACTCATGCCCACACGCCAACTATTGAGAGTCGCCCCGTCATAAATATAAAGCCGATCAGCTTTGACTCCAGTCGCCCGAATGAACTCGACTTGCTTGGTTTCCTTATCACGAAGCGTAACGAGGTTAGCCAAGGTGTAGAGATGGAATTCATCGAAGGCTTTTTCAGAAACGACCGGCGGTGCATCCATAGCCATTTCTGCCATCATCGGAAACCCTCTTTTGGCCATTGGCGAATGCGGGGGTTGTACTTTATTGACGTCGCCGGCCATGAGTTTGATCTTGGCATTTTGAAAACCTGATCCGCTATCATTCTGCATGGTGATCCAGCCGACAATATCGACGAGATCACCTTTCTCTGGCGCGACGAGATTGTAGCTGGCTTGCCACGAAAACCCTTGCGTGACATAGGCCACCTCCGCGTTGATCTTGGCGGCGGCGGGGGCTTTTATTTGCCAAGCGAGGGCGGGCTTGAGGATGTTTTCTTCTCCCAAAGAAGGGAAGATGGGCTGACCCGGCAGGGAGAATTGGAGCTTGCCGTCAATTTCCACGATGGGCTCGACGGGAGCACCACCAGGAACATAGCCGCTGCGGATCATTTTAGCGGAAATGGTTTGGTCCGGCTTGTTCGCCTCTCGACGAATGAAATCGAGCGATTGCCCTTCAAAGAAGGATAGAAGCATGGGCTCCGAGACGGGGTCGTTGCGATACGATTGCTCGAGGATTTGTAACTGAACCTTACCCGCGACATCGCGAAGAATCACGGAATCCGGCTCGAGCTTGGCAGTGACTCCAGTGAAGGTAATTTGGTTCGGACCAGCTTTGAGGTCGATGGGCAGAGAATCCCGAACGACCGCGAAGCCTTGGTTATAAATGGTAATGGCTGGCTCAGCCGCAAACGCCGGTGTGGCAAGAATGAGGAGGGATAAGATTTTTTTCATAGACTTAAGTGATAGCCTGCAAATGAAGATCCTGCATCTAAGGTCAACAACCAGAGCTACTGTTTGATTATGGATTTAACCTGTCATGGCATCCAGCGGTTCCAATCTCATGGCGAGATTCCATGTTAATGTCCGCTTTTCTTTTTTTCCATGTATTGAACGCGAGGCATTCGAGAAAAGTGCTCATCTTGTGTCCAAAGAGTGGCATTAAACTTTTCGCAAATCGTATAAATAATGGAATCAGCAAAGGCCAATTTCTCCTCAGGGCCAACTGCCGCAGCCTCAATAGCAAGGTCTGCATCCAAATCAACCACCCTGCCCTGCTGCATGGCGGCTATGGCAAGAAACGCGTCGTCCTCCCCTTTTTCGCGGAGAATTACCTTGAAAACCTCGTAAATACACACTGAAGGAACAACTAACAATTCCGCATCCTCGACGGCTTCTGCAAAAAAATCGGCGGTCGGTTCGTCAGCAAAATAAGCGAGCCATGCGGATGAATCTACCACATTCATACACGGTCACCATCACGCACGAATGTTGTATCGATCCCCTTCAAATAACCTCTCAGCGATCGAATATCGCGAACAGGAATAACCTCGATCCGATTACGAAACGAGAGCATGCGGGCTTTTTCACCAGAACGCAGCCCCATGGACTCCCTTATGCGCTGAGGTATAACAATTTGAAACTTAGGAGAGATCGTTACCGTTTCCATGCGTATGACGGTATCCCGATCGATCCCGAAATCAAATCTTATTTCTCGTTATCAGCGGGAATGGCCCAAAGTTGAGCGATGATTAGAGTCCGATCTTCCTACTTTTCGTCTGCAGATACCTGCCAACGAATGCTCCAAAAACTGCGCTTAGGCTGATAAAGCAGTAGGTGACGAATTCAATTGGCCACAAGTTATGCGAAGTTGGCGATGCTACCATTTCAACAATAGCCACCAATGGAAACAATGCCATCGTCGCAAGACCAAGAAGAAACGGATGGCCCTTCCCTAGAAGTCCGAGCAAAATTCCGCTGACGATAAGAAAAACGAAAGTAAGGTAGGACATGCCCTCGATTCCCGTGCGAATGAGTGGGAACAAGGGGGCCTCGTAAAGACGTGGCGAAAGAATCCAGACAGGCAGAATCACCGAGCCAACCCCCAGAAGAGCCGCGCTAGCAAAACTCAAGGTAACCGAGGGATTCAAATGGCGCATGATGTTTACGAATTTGAAAGATGCGGCGCGAGCGTGCTTGTCGGATTTTCGTGAATCGGAAAAACCAATATCATGCCTGCTTCTTAGCCGTACTCTGGATATAAAGTTCGCGGAGTTGCTTGAAGTCGGCTTCGGCGGGGGATTGGGTCATCATTTCGACGCCTCGATTGTTTTTCGGGAAGGCGATAACGTCGCGGATGCTGTCTTCGCCGGCGATGAGCATGACGAGGCGGTCGAGGCCGAGGGCAATGCCTCCATGCGGTGGGGCGCCGAATTTGAAGGCCTTCAGGATATGACCAAAGAGGAGTTGTTGTTTCTCCTCGTTGACGCCAAGGACGCTGAACATTTTCGATTGCAGATCGGATTCGTGGATTCGGAGGCTGCCGCCGCCGATTTCAACGCCGTTGAGAACGACATCGTAGGCC
>CAMBAQ010000114.1 GCA_945863785.1 Chthoniobacter flavus | reverse complement strand
CAGATACCTCTACTTGCTTGAGTAAGAATCCCTTTTCGAGACTGGGAATGAAGGCCTCTGTAGCCGCAAGGTAATATCGTCCATCCCTGGTCTCGATCTTGAGATTCCGAATTTTAATACTCTGTGATTTTTCAGATGCAAAAAAAGCGGCTAACTGCGCGACCCAAGTCATGGGTTCCGGCGAATTCATGATGCGGATTTTGACATCACAAAGCACGATTTCCGGCAGAAGCCCTATCTTGAAAAAGCCAACCGACCTCCGCTCAATGGCGATACTCTCGCAGGAAAAGATCATCGTCGGCTTCGATGCATCTGGTCCTATCGGCATCGAGAGTTGCTTGATTCCGCTCAATGTCTTCAAAATCTCCGAAAGATTTTGCCTCACCAACTCCGAATCGGGGCCGCTTTCTGGTTCCGATTGATCGCGAATGGCAGAATTCGGCGCCAATCGCGACATGGTTTTTAGCAACGATTCCTGGGCAAATCCGCACCCCGAAAACACGACTTGAAACGCAGCAACCAAGCCCAATCTCGAAAAGCGTGTCACATTGAAAATAGACATGAGATTGAGTCTATGTTCCTAAATTAAGTCGGCAAGTTGCAAGCCAAGCCTGCTGCCAAAGCCCCAACGCGAGATCCACTCTTTTGAATCCGTTTCGGCGGCAGTTGGAAGAAGTGCCGCGCGCGTGATCCTACATCGAATGCATTCTCATTACTTCAAGAGATCAACACCATATTCACCAGACGGCGCGAAGATGGCACTGGGAATCGTTTCAAGTGAATCCAGATCAAATCCTTGGTCCACTTGCAACTCCAGAGCGGAGGCAGGGAAGGCTGCAAGGGGTGCACGCAAGAGGTTTTCGCCACCGCCCACAAGGAGGTCGCTACGGAGAACCCGAATCGACTCAGCAGTCCAATCCAACGGCATAGTTCCATTAGGCTTCGGAATGCCGGAATCAAGAACTTCATAGGCCCTGATCTGCTTGCCGGAAATGGAGTAAAGCTTGCGACCCATCGCGGCCACTTTGCCAAGATTCGGGATGGTAAGGGATGAAACCAAATAAGAGGTTTTCAAATCCGAGGCGTTCAAATCCAGCCCATTAGCCTCACCTTTTGAAGAGAGATTCTCCGTCCACGCCAGAAAGCCACGCTTGTCGAGGTCGGTAGCGGCAAGAAGCCGGCCTGGAAGCGAAACCGGAGTGAGGTCAAGTGGAGCGGCGGGAGTGGAAACGTCTAGGAGACCCGCGTAATGCTTCCGGGGATCTTGGGGATCCATTGCACTGGAAAGCTTGTCGCCACACGCATAGAGCACAATGCCGTCGCCTGCGATACCTGTGCCAATGTCGATCGTTTTTTGCGCGTCGAGCGGGATCGTAGTCGCGGTGAAACTCGCGGTGTCAAAAACCGCTGCGATGGCAGGTTCAGGTTCCGGCGACCAGTCCCATGGAAGCATTATGGAGGGAGACGAAAAGGCCATTCGCGCGTCATCCACAGGCATTGGAAAAGGCATTGGACGAATCCAGTAAAACGGCGTGCTTCTGGCGAGAACCGCCGCTGAATTTCCTGACGGAAACAAGATCCGGCCGGTTTCCAAATTTCTCTGCTCGCTACCCAGATCTACCGCCGAGGTTCCCGCAAGAACCGGCGCAGCGGGAGAAGCGATATCAAAGACATCCAAGTGGAGCTTCGAATTCGTCGGGACATTCTGTGAGCTTACGAAGGTGCGCAGAAACGGCATCCAACCGTAAAAACCAGTGGAGAGGCCCTCCGCGCGGAGGATGTGGAGGCGCCCTCCCTGAATGGCGGCATCTCGAACCGTCCCGGAATCAAGCGGAATCTCATTCAGAATCGTGTCTGGATCGGCCGTGGAGGAAATGCGAAGAGCGGGCACGGAATCCCACCACGTCGAACCATCGCTGATCTGGTAAAGGTAATCACCGTATGCGATCACCCGGTGGACAGGCCAAGCCAGCAACAAATCGGCAAGGACAGAAGGTTGGTCGGGATCGGAGATATCGGCCGTCACCAGTTGACGCTGGGAGATGGATGCAAGGGTCTCCCCGACCATAGCAGCGCGACGCGGTTCGAAGTCGTGCACAATGCGACCACGTGTGCGGAGTGTGCGAGACACGCTATCGATCTCGAGGATTTGAATGCGGTGCCCAGGATCCTCCGAAGCCCACGAATGAACGGTGAAAGGGATGAGGGCGAGATTTTGTTCGGGGAGGATTTTGAGAGCCTTTTCGTCGTAGAGGGATTCGGAAAATCCGCCCCAAGAGTCGGAAAGGAAAACGCGGCTTGCAAGAGTGGGGTTCGCGGGATCAGAAACATCAAAGAGAGAGGCAGCCACCCGCCCCTCGTCCCAACCGATACTAAAGAGCAAGTCCCCGAGCGGCTCGATGTAGGTGGACCAACCGGGCACCTCGAGATGTCCGCTGATTACTGGTGCATAAGGCACCTTCAGGTCGATCACCCAGAGCGGATCGGTTTGGCGGAATGTCACCGCATAGGCGGTATCGCCCGCAAACCGCGTCGCATAAAGTTGCTCGCCGCGGATGATTTCCAAGCTGGCCAGAGGGCTACCATCGGTGGAAAAATTCTCCATCATCGTAATAGGCGTTCCCCACCATACCCATTCGTTTTCGGCATTTTGCCAACCTTGCGAAAAAGCCGTGAAAACCCCATCGCGCACTTGCATCTTGAATTTGTCCCCGACACGGCCGGCCGTGCGGATCGGAGCCGCGTTGAGCGCCTGCAAGCCAGATTCAGCAATGGAAAAAAGGTGGACCTCCGAAGCGTTCCAATTCGACCACGTGTTCACCGCGAGGGCGAACCAATCATTGCCGGCGGAAACCACAGAAGAGTCCCCCGAAAACTCCAGCGACTTTTCCAAAGTCAGCTTGCCCTCGACGGCATCAATCGAGATCTCGTTGAGGATAGCGCGCCCGGAACCGACGGTGGAGTAGTTTTTCCATGTCTGGGTGGCGACAAAAAGACGGGCGCCCTTCAGTCGACTGTCAGCGGGTGCACCAGCGAGTTCGATCGTCGAAACAACAGAGGCTTTCCCATCCGCGATGCGCACTAGGTGAATCTCGGATGCGTCCCAATCCCCAGGCTTCCTTGCCAGAAGGGCTGCGTGCGCAACCCCACCCTCCGTTGGCAAAATATAGAGGTCTTGACCAACGGCAGGCAGTCGCAATTGCGCGGCCAGCGAGGGTTTCGCTGGGTCGGAAAGATCGAGCACTTGAAGGCCGCGCAGTTGATTGAAAAAATAAACCGTCGTGCCATCGGACTTCCAGATATCCGCCTCTTGCGTGGAGGTCGCTTCTGATTTGGTGCCTGCATCCGAAGAAGCGGTTGGCGATGCAAGAACTGTGTTAGCCAACCTAAGCGCTGACTCCTGGGACACCGCCTGCTCGCCATAACCTGAAGATGCGACGCTTCGAGCGGCTTTCTTTCCACGATAAAAAGCCACCGGATATTTCAGGGAGGAGGGAACCTCCGCCCAAGCCCTCCAAGAGCGCTTCAGAAGACTTTTGGGCACCTTCATCGAGAACGTGGTCGCAGAGCCTGTTTTGCGAGTTGACAAGCGCACCCAAGACCCTTTCGTATTCTGGACCTCCACCGCAACGCGCTTCGCCCCCTCCGGAATCGACACCGAGATCGAGCTTTGGCTAGGCAACACCGTAAGCGTCGCCTCCATCCAAGTCGGCCCGGGGAATGCCACCGCAGGCGAAACTCCAATTGCAATCAATAAAACCGCACAAAGAATTGGAAGCGGACCCCTGACTAGGGGGAGTATGCGAAACATATTTTTGATATTCATTCGTTTTGGTAGACGATGGCAAACGTTTTATTTGTTTAAAAAACTTCGCATTTAATAGCGAATTTTTGTAGCGGCTGTCTGTGACTGCCGAGTTTGCGGTGCCACGGCGTTCATAGAGCGCCACTACAAGTGAACTCGCTATGGGCATGGCAGGATCCCAACAGGGCCTGCAGCGGAGTCTTCTTGAATCCAACCGGAGATTGTATGATTCTTAAAACTTAAAACTCCCCTGCTGCGCTTGTGGTGTGCATGATCTTTCGAGATGTCTCCACTTCCAATAGCCATTCTGGGATCCGGTAAGGGGTCCAATTTCCAAGCCATCCTGACGGCAATCCAAGCAGGTCGACTGAATGTGCGTCCGGTCTTGGTGGCTACTGATGTTTCTGGAGCGGGCATCCTCGACTTGGCGGCAAGCGCTGGCATTCCGACGATGGTCATCGCGGAACCCAAGTTCCGCACCCGCCTCTCGACGGACGTGGAAGCGTCCCTGGCGAAGCAACTGAAGGACGCGGGCGTCGAGTTGGTTGTGCTGGCGGGATACATGCGGTTGCTGAAATCTCCGCTTTTGGAGGCTTTTCCCCGACGCGTTATCAATATCCACCCTTCGCTACTGCCTGCATTTCCGGGATTGGAAGCTTGGAAACAAGCGCTGGAAGCCGGAGTTGCTACATCCGGTTGCACCGTTCACTTTGTCGATGGAGGGATGGATACTGGCGAAATCCTGGCTCAGAGCGAGGTGCCAGTCTTGGCTGGGGATACCGCCGCCTCGCTGCATGCCCGCATTCAAGTTGCGGAGCATGAACTTTACCCGCGCGTTCTCGCCCGCTTCGCCGATCGGGAGCTGCCATGAGCCGATTCCGACTTTACGATCTCAATCCCGAGCAGCAACGCGCCGCCACCCACGAGTCAGGCCCGCTCCTCATTCTCGCCGGTGCTGGCACAGGCAAGACGCGAACCATCGTGGCCCGCATCACGTGGTTGGTGTCCACGGGCGTCGATCCCTCGAAAATTCTCGCTGTGACCTTCACGAACAAGGCCGCCCGCGAAATGAAGGAGCGCATCAAGGGGATGATCGACGAGAAGGCGTCGGAGATCACGGCCTGCACGTTTCACGCCCTTTGCGTTCGGATTCTCCGTGCCGATGCGGTCAAGATCGGCTACAAAAACAACTTCACGATCTTCGATGAAGGCGACCAACTCGGGCTCATCAAAAAAGTCATCAACCGCGTGACGGCGAAAGATGAAAAACTCGATCCCGGACTCGCAAAAAACCTCATCAGTAAGGCAAAAAATAACGGTTGGTCGGCCCCACAGGACGATGAAACCGTGATCGGAGCGGTTTACGCGCGCTACAATCGGGATCTTCTATCCCTGAACGCAATGGATTTTGATGACCTCCTCGTTAAGGCCGTTCAGCTTCTCAATGAACACCCCGATGTCCGCGACAAGTGGCGCTCCCGCTACTCCCAGATGCTCGTCGATGAGTTCCAAGATACCAACCGCCTCCAACTCGATCTCGTGAGCATGTTGGCTTCTGGCTCGCCTCCGAATATTTGCGTGGTGGGCGATGACGATCAGAGCATCTACGGGTGGCGCGGAGCAGAGGTGTCGAACATCCTGGAGTTTGAAAACCACTTTCCCAATCCCGAGATCATCCGTCTCGAGCAAAACTACCGCAGCACGAACGCGATCCTTTCGACTGCAAATCGCCTCATCAAAAACAACCCCCGCCGCCGTGGAAAGAACCTCTGGAGTTCGCAGGAAGGCGGCGAACCGGTGCATGTCGTCTGTGTGCCGGATGATAAGATCGAAGCGGAATTCGTCATCAATGAGGTCGGCGCCCTCCGCGCCACGAACAAGATCCCTTGGGAACACTTCGCTATCATCTATCGTATGAATGCGCAGTCCCGCCTACTGGAGGAAAATCTCCGCCGGATGCGCATTCCCTACCGCCTCGTCGGCGGCAAAAGTTTTTTCGATCGCCGCGAAATCAAAGACGTCCTCGCGATGATGACATGCCTCGTGAACCCCGATGATGACATCTCGCTCCTCCGTATCATCAACACGCCGCCCCGCGGCATTGGCGCTACGACAGTCCAACTTGCGCTCGACCAAAGCTCCGTCGCGAACAAGAGCCTTTTCGAAACTCTCACCTCGTCGGATTTTGCCGTCGAGATCTCGCGCAAAACGGCCGCTTCGATCCGCGAATTCGGTGACGAACTCGCCTCCACGCGCATTCATCTTCTCACGCCTGGTGCCGACGTCTGCGG
>CAMBAQ010000113.1 GCA_945863785.1 Chthoniobacter flavus | reverse complement strand
GTAGCGGGCGTGATCGTGTGGAAGGAATGGGATGGCGCTCTCGACAGCGCAAAACATCTCGGGTTCGGGTTCGCCAACGCTCACTCCGCCGATGGCGTAGCCGTCGAATCCAATATCCACTAACGCACGGGCGCTTTTTTCTCGGAGATCCGGGTAGGATGAACCTTGGGTGATACCGAAAAGCAGCGGGCGGGATTCCTCCGGTTGGGTGGCCCACCAATCTTTGCATCGCCGAGCCCAGCGCAAGGTGAGGTCGAGGCTTTTGTCCGCCGCTTCGTGAGTGCAAGGGTGGGGTGGACACTCATCAAACAGCATCACAATGTC
The DNA here is from genome assembly GCA_945863785.1 of Chthoniobacter flavus. Taxonomy (GTDB): domain Bacteria; phylum Verrucomicrobiota; class Verrucomicrobiia; order Chthoniobacterales; family Terrimicrobiaceae; genus UBA967. The sequence continues at coordinate 5,932 of CAMBAQ010000113.1, read as the reverse complement.
CGAACCAAGGTCACGCTGGATCTCCATCGAGGTCTCAGGCCCTATGAAAGTCGGCGTGCCGTCGAGGTGATTCTGAAAACGAACACCCTCTTCGGAGATCTTGCGTAATTTTGCGAGCGAGAAAACCTGAAATCCGCCACTATCCGTGAGGATCGGACCATCCCAATGCATGAAGCGGTGAAGGCCGCCGAGGCGCGAGATGAGCTTCTCGCCGGGACGAACGTGCAAGTGGTAGGTATTGCCAAGAATGATCTGCGAGCCGACTTCCTTGAGTTCTTCGGGAGTCATAGCTTTGACTGTGGCCTGCGTGCCGACAGGCATGAATACTGGTGTCTGAACCGGACCGCGCCGAGTTTGGAGGGTTCCCGCGCGAGCTGCCAAATCCGTCGATTCCAGAGTGAACGAGCTGCTCATAGGAAGACGGGGCAGGTTTTCTGAAGAGGCATCGGCTCGGTGGGTGTTCTTTCAGCTAATGCCGATGAGAAAATGTGGAGATTCATGCAGGTTTGGGAATCTGGGTTTTATTTCAGAAAAAGGGAAGAAAACTCAAATTTTCAGCCAAGGGGCTAAAAATCTTATTTAAGGAGCTGGAGGTTTTTTATTCCGGCTTGGGTGTTGGTGCTTCTGCAGGAGCTATACCGACATCGCTCATCGCAGAGATAGCTAAGACTAATCTCTTGTCGATTTGGCAAATCTTGCCCTTAGCTTGAATTTTCTGCCCCACAAATTTGACCAACCGAAATTTAGGAAATTCGCCGATGTTGGTATCAAAAAAAAGCATCACATCGCGACTGGTGTTGCCTTCGAAGGTCAAAAAGCGATGCGCGTCCTCCTCACCAAATTGGGCGATGGTGCCAGTAATAGTGATCACTTTTCCATCCATCGCAGTGATCGCGCTCCGTTCATTCGCGGTGAATGTGTCGCGGGCTTTTTGGGTCTCGGTCTCCTTTTTTTGTGGACCCGCGAAGATCCGTTTTCCATCGAGTGCAAAGGTTGCGAAAATGAGAACGGCTAGGAGCGAAAGGGCGGCAACCGCCAATCGCGCGGACGTAAAAAGGCTGGCGCTTTTGGTTGGAGTTGGTGGAGGTTGCAGAGTGGGGCGCAGAGCAGGAGGGGGGGTGAGCGGTATTTGAGCTAGGGCTTCCGCTGCCGCGCTGGCGCTTGGCGGGCGGCGTAACGGATCACAGGCAAATAGTTTTTCGACCCAAGAGCAAAGCCCGCTAGGCACGTCGGGTCGTAAAGTGGAAAGGGGAATGAAGTCGTTTTGAAGATGAGCTGCAATGACGCTCGGGCTCGTTTTTCCCTTGAAGGGCCGCTCCTTTGTGAGTGCTTGATAAAAGACGCAGCCTAGAGAATAGAGGTCGGTTCGCTGATCGAGCGGTTGACAGTTAAACTGCTCCGGAGCCATCGTGAAAATGGATCCGAGAACAGCGCCCGACTGATCCATTGTTTGAAGCATGGGTTCGGGTTGTGCCTTTGCTAGGCCGAAGTCGAGTAGCTTGACCTGAAAGTCGCCGGAGGGCAGTCGTGCGAGCATGATATTCCCCGACTTAATATCGCGATGCACAATCTCCGCCGAATGAGCCGCGCCAAGTGCGTTCAAGCATTGGTGCGCAAAATCCACAAAAAAATCGACAGGCATGGGGCCCTCGAGTTGATCGATATTTTGCCCAGAGATATGTTCCATGACCACGAGCATGTCTTCCCCACTTTTGAAGAAGTCGTGGATGGTGACGATATTGGGATGCTGGAGGCTGGCGAGTTGGGTGGCTTCGCGGACCGCTGCAGCTATATTCGCGTTGCCGCCGTCGTCATGGATTCGCTTGATGGCAACCCATCGGTTTAAAACGGCGTCATGCGCAAGATAAACAGAACCTCCACCACCGGATCCGATTTCCCTATCGACGGTGTAGCGGTTGCCAAGTGTGGGCGCCGGTTCGATGGGCGATTCCATGGGGGGATGAGGAAATCAGAACGGGTTGTCTTCGCGTGCGGCGTAATAGACATGGACCTCTTTTTTCGAGAGATAGCCGTCTTTATTTGTATCCACCTGCGGGAAGACCTTGCTCGCGATTCCTTGTTTGAGACCGAAATCTAGGGCTTCGGCGCGGGTGATCACGCTATCGCCATTTTTATCCCGTTTTTTAAACTCAGAAGCAATCGTGGCATCCTTGTCGGCGGAGGCTTCGATAAGGGTTAGTTCGCCGTTGTGGTTGTCGTCCAGAACGTCAAAGACCCCGAGAACGAGGTAATTATTCGCTTCTTCCTTAGACAAGCGGCCGTCTTTGTTCAAATCCACGGAATCAAAGGTGGAGACATAAGTTTTAGGTGTCGTCTGGCAGGCAGCGGAAAGAGCGAGGATACCGGCGAGGAGGAGAATGCGTGGATTTTTCACGGACTGAGAATTACGGAATTCCATGCCCGAGGTCAATCATGCCGTGCTTGATTGCGGTCCCCTGATCGCGCATCTTTCGGGACATGATGACAGCATCCCACGATCTCATTTCAGAAATTAAGGAACTCAAGCGAGCGAGGAATGCCGTAATTCTGGCTCACAACTACCAGATTGCCGAGATCCAGGAAGTCGCCGATTTTGTTGGGGATTCGCTGGGCCTGAGTTTCAAGGCCTCGGAAACCTCCGCTGATGTGATTGCTTTTTGTGGGGTTCACTTCATGGGTGAGACGGCTAAGATTTTGAGTCCGTCAAAAACCGTTGTTATCCCCGACATCAATGCTGGTTGCTCGCTGTCGGATTCCTGTCCTGCCGAGAAGCTCGCCGACTACCTCGTCGAGCATCGTGAAAAAAACTATTACGTCATCGCCTATATCAATTGTAGTGCGGGTGTGAAGGCGTTGGCCGATGTGATCGTGACGAGTGGCAACGCCGTGAAAATCGTGGAGGCCGCCCCGCCGGATCGTCATATCCTCTTTGTGCCTGATCAAAATCTCGGAGCTTGGGTGATGGAGCAAACTGGTCGCAAAATGGATCTCTGGCGAGGCAGTTGCTATGTGCATGTGGAGGTCACTCGCGACAGCATGAACCGCATTAAATCCGAGCACCCGGATGCCGTTGTGGTGGCTCATCCCGAGTGCACTCACGCTGTTCGGTTGCTTGCTGACGAGGTTTGTTCGACAGAAAAAATGGTAACGTTTTGTCGGGATAATCCGGCGAAGAATTTCATCATTGTCACGGAAAGTGGCATGCTTCATCGCCTGCGCCGTGAGGTGCCCCAGAAGAACTTTATCGCTGGTCCGACCGACCAATGCGCCTGTGCCGACTGCCGCTACATGAAGATGAACACGCTCGAGAAGCTGCGCGACTGTCTCGCTACGCTCGAGCCACAGATCCACATCCCAGAGAATGTTCGCAGCAAGGCGGAGCGTTCCGTTCGCCGGATGCTCGAGTTATCCAAGTAAAAGGATCGGTTCGGGAGATTCGTTCAAGACACTCGTGCTTTCGGCATGAGGGTCAAAACGGAGGAGGGACATCCGACCATCGGATTCCTCCACTATGGCCGTGCAACTTTCTACCCAGTCTCCACAGTTGTAGTAGGCGATGCCCTCGAATTCTCGCTCGGCGGCCGTGTGGATGTGACCGCAGAGAACGCCATCGACCTTGTAGTCGCGAGCATACCGGACGATCGACTGTTCAAATTTTCCGATAAAGCTGACGACGTTTTTCACTTCCGCTTTCACGTAGGCGCTTAGTGACCAGTGTCCGAGCCCCATGAGGCGCCTGAAGAAATTCACGACACCATTGCAGCGCATGAGCATGACGTAGCCAATATCCCCAAGGTGGGCGAGCCAGCCGAGATTTTGAACCACGTTGTCGAGTTCATGGCCGTGCATGATGAGAAGTCGGCGACCATCGGCGGTGGTGTGAATCGCATTTTTCTGAAGTGTCACACTGGCATAGTTGCCATGGAAGCCCGAAAGGAACTCGTCGTGGTTGCCGGGAATGTAGATGATCTCCGTGCCCTTGCGGCCTTTGCGGAGCAGTTTTTGAATGACGTCGTTGTGATCTTGCGGCCAGTAAATGCTGCGTCGGAGAGCCCATATATCGACCAAGTCACCAACAAGGTAGAGTTTCTCAAACTCGGTGTCTCTGAGGAACTCGAGTAGCGCTGCGGCTTTGCTGCCACGCGTTCCCAAATGCACATCAGATATCCAGCCCGTGCGGTAGCGTTTTGTCATTGGTTGCAAACAAAATCACGCAGACTGTGGATTCTTGAGAATCCTTGAAATGTTAAGAATCTGTAACAATTCGCCTCAACCTCCGGCAGCGACTTGCAGGATCTCCAGGCAATCGTTGTGCGTTACGAGAGTTGTCGGCCAGTCGCTCCGCCGGAGCGCGTTTCCATTGTGTTCGATGAGAATCATGGAGGGAACGAGGCTCAATGCGCTCACGACATCGGTGATTGTGTGAGCGCTCGGTAGAGATCGTGATTCTCCATTGATGAAAATCTCTATCATGCCGCTCCCAATATGCCGCTGTCCCAATCTTTCCAAACGGGATCCAGTCCGAGTTGAGTGAGAAGATTTTCAATGCTGCGCGCATCGCGGTCATCGGAGATCGAGAATTGCTCCGTGGCCGCATCGCCGCCGCTATCCGGGACGATTTTTCCTTTGACGGTCAGATGCAGGGCTTCGCGGCCCTGTCCGGTGTACCCGCCCGGTTCTGTGTGGCTACCAGCACTCATCATCGTGATGCCCATGGGAGCCAGTAAATCGCGCAGGGGGGCTGGTTCCCGTGTGCTGAGAACGATGCCCACAGTGGGAAAGGTGACCCGGAGCGCACAGATCAGCTGAATGAATTCGCGGTCGGCGAGCGGATGCTGAGGTTCGTATTCGCCAGCGGCAGGGCGGAGGCGAGGCAGGCTGACAGTGAGTTGAGACTTCCAGCAGACTTTTTGGAGGTATTCCAAATGGGCAGCGAGGGCAATCGCCTCAAACTTCCAATCCCAAAGCCCGAAAAGTGCGCCGATGCCGATCCGGCGGAAGCCGGCTTCGTGACCGCGTTCAGGGCAATCCAGTCGCCAGTCGAAATCTTTTTTTGGCCCATTCACATGCGCTTGGGCATAGGTCTCGCGATGGTAGGTCTCTTGATAAACAACAAGCCCTTCCGCTCCGGCGCCTACGAGGGGGAGGTAGTCGTTTGTCTCCATCGGCGCGACTTCTATCGAAAGCGAGGGGATGTACGGGCGCAGTCGCTCGATGCACATTTTCAAATAGGGTCCGGAGACAAATTTGGGATGTTCCCCAGCGACAAGGAGAATGTTGCGAAAGCCCTCGGCGGTCAGGTGACGGGCTTCGGTCTCCACTTGATCTAGCTCCAATGTCACGCGCTGAATCGCGTTTTCGCGTGAAAAACCACAATAGGTGCAGGAGTTTATGCATTCATTGGAGAGATACAGGGGCGCGAAAAGCCTCATCGTCTTCCCAAAATGCCGTCTCGTCACCGCGCTCGATCGTGCGGCCAGAGATTCCAGCGCCCCGTTTTCCATCGGATCAAGCAAAAGCTCAAATCCCCGAAGTAACGGAGATTTCTCTCGAAGCGATTTATCAAACTGACTGGAAAAGCTCATGTGGAACGTGCGAAAATTGTTAGAGCGCCATTAATTCCCAAAAAATCTTTTTTCGCAAGAGATCAATCGCACTCTGGAGCTTTGAGCTTGTTTTGGGATGAAGGCAAAATATGCCTACCGGTTCCGATTAGCCCCCGATTTTCCCTAGGTAATAGGAGATGGCACGTTCGATGCTGTGTAAAACGCACTATGATCGAGGGAATTTACACCGCTGCGGCATCGCTTTCCACGTTAGAAAAATGGCAAGCCTCTATCTCTCAAAATCTTGATTCATCTAGTGTGGCTGGATTCAAGAAGTCGAATTTCGCTGTTGAACCGGACGATAACCTGAAGCCCCAGTATGCGCC
>CAMBAQ010000112.1 GCA_945863785.1 Chthoniobacter flavus | reverse complement strand
TTTCCGTCCGGCACGCTTGATTCCGCTTTCAACTTCGGCCCGCATCTCAGCGCCAACCGCACGGTGGCGGATGTCGTCTCGGAGTCCCTTAAACACTGGCCCGGAGAGTGGATCGACCAATCTGATCCGAATGCACCGCACGAGGCCGGAAAGTTGAACCTGACCACCGAAAAAGCCTTTCACCTGCTCGGTTGGCAGCCGCGATGGGACTTTCAAACCGCTGTCCAAAAAACAGTGGAATGGTATCGTTCCACGCACGAAGGTGGAGGTCCCGCAGAATTGACCCAGCGTCAAATCAAGGAATACTTGAGTTAATTTGAATCGATAAAAATATGACTGCAATACAAGCTACTCTGGACCATGGAAATCTTTTACTAGACTCACCGTTGCCTAAGTTCGCAGGGCGTGTGCCCGCGCTTATCGTTATTTCCGATGAAGGGCAATCCACGCATGGTTTACCTGCTCAAAAACTTGGAGATCATTCTTTTGATGCCGAAGAGGAGTTTGAGGCCATCGGTCTTAGAGATTTCTTTGGAGATCCAGTGGACGAAAAAATTAACTGGGATAAATATTTTAGCATTAAGAAATAATCGGAATGCCTATTTTCAATTCAGGGGAAATCATTCTTCTCGATTTTCCCTTCAGCAATAAACAAGGCTCGAAGTATCGGCCTGGACTCATTCTTGCAAAAGCAGACTTTAATGATGATTATGTCGTAGCCTATATTACAAGCAATTCAGATTTATCCCTATCTTTCCCTCATTGTATCTCATTTGATAATGAAGACCTTTCCTTGGGATTGATGGCGTCGGCGTCTGCCGTGCGGGTTGATAAAGTTATTACCGTATCTTCAAAAACCATTGGCAAGGGACCAGTGGCAAAGTTAAGCCCCAAAAAACTCGCGGAAGTTCTCAAAAAATGGAATGAACTATCCACGCGCACCTACTCCCGCACATTTCATGCCGCCAACCGACCGGGCGACGATCCGCTGCGACCGGCTTTTATTCCGGGCGAAACCACTGTTCCTTACGCCGGCCGCGTTTTCACGGAAGACGAAGTGCAGGCCGCCGTCTCGTCCACTCTGGATTTCTGGCTCACGCTTGGCCCCGAGGGCGAGGCCTTCGAGAAAGAGCTCGCCGCGCTCCTTGGCGTCCGCCACTCCCTGCTCGTCAATTCGGGCTCCTCGGCCAATCTCGTCGCCTTCGCCGCACTCACTACCCACAAGCTGCCGCCTCACAAACGCATCCAGCCCGGCGATGAAGTTATCACCGTCGCCGCAGGTTTTCCGACCACCGTAGCGCCAATCATCCAATCCGGAGCCGTCGCCGTCTTTGTCGATAACGATCCGACCACTGGAAACATTCGCCCCGAGCAACTGGAAGCCGCCTATTCGCCCGGAAAAACCAAGGCCGTCATGATCGCTCACGCCTTGGGTAATCCCTTCCCGATCGCCGCCGTCCTTAAGTTCTGCCGTCAGCACGATCTCTGGCTTATTGAGGACAACTGCGACGCACTCGGCTGCACTTACTCCATGCCCGTTGAGTTGGCGCGCGAACTCGCTCTCGATCACCTCCTCAAAATCGCCGAAACCGGCACTCACCCCCTCATCCGCTTTGAGACTGATCTCTCTCGACCCTCGACTCTCGACCCTCGACTTCTGACAGCACCCACAGGCGTCTGGGGCGACATCTCCACCCAATCTTTCTACCCGCCGCACCACCTCACAATGGGAGAAGGGGGCGCGGTGAATATCATCAAGCACCCACCGCTCAAAACCTACGCCGAGAGCTTTCGCGACTGGGGCCGCGACTGCTGGTGCGCTTCTGGCAAAGACGACACTTGCGGCAAGCGCTTCGGCTGGCAACTCGGTGAGCTGCCAAAAGGCTACGACCACAAATACATCTACAGCCACCTCGGCTACAACCTCAAGCCGCTCGACCCCCAAGCTGCCATCGGCCGTCAACAGCTCAAAAAACTCCCCTCCTTCATCGAAGCCCGAAAACGCAACTGGGAAATCCTCCGCGCAGGCCTCGCCGATCTCGAGGATGTCTTCGAATTCAGCCTCCCCACCCACGCCACAGCATGGCAAAAAATCGGCAACCAGCAAAACCGGAAACCGGAAACCGAAAATTTGAATCAGGCAAATCCCATTCCAGTTTCAGGTCTCAACTCTCAGGTTTCCAACTTCTCCTGGGACTCCACCGGTTGCCGCACCGACTGCTCGTGGTTTGGTTTCATGATTCGAGTCAAGCCTTCCGCGCCCTTCACCCATAGCGCCTTGGCTCACCACTTGGATGAAAAAAAGATCGGCAACCGCATGTTCTTCGGAGGCAATCTCCTCAGACAACCTGTCTTCGTGCAGATGCGCAAAGACCGCCCCGAGGCCATCCGCTTGGTAGGTTCCCACGGCGCAACCCTTCCGGAAATCAACGACTCCAGCATCGCCGCCGCATTCCTCGGGGCTGACGCCATCATGAACACCGCGATCTTCCTCGGCACCTACCCCGGCCTGACTCAAGAAATGCTCGATTACGAAATTCAAGTGATTCGTGAGTTTGTGAAAGCAAAGCACTGCTAAAAATTGCCTAATGAAAAGCTCGATCAGCATTGAAAACCTGCAAGCTTCGATTTTGGACATTAGGGGGAATAAAGTCCTGCTTGATAGCGATTTTGCCAAGATTTATGGCCTTGGCACAAAAAGCACTCAGAGTGGTCGGTATCGAAGTCGAAATTTTCGACTTCAACCAAAGCTGGGGAGTCCTCCGTCTTTTTGATTTCCCCATTTTCTCCCTTGAAAACCTCCCGCCAGTGTAAGACCATCTTACTATGACTGCCACCCTCTCATCCAAAGGGCAAATTGTTTTGAATGCAAGCCTGCGTCGCCTTCTGGGTCTGACTCCCGGGATGAAGTTTGAAGTTCGTGGGGAGAGCGACCGCATCGTTTTGGAGCCGATTCGCCCGTCGAGGCCAGAGGCCAGAATCATCAACGAAACCTCCAGTGGGTATTCTGTTTTGGATGTTGAAGATGCCCCCACGCTCACCAGCGAGCGTGTAGCAGTTGCACTCGCTGACTTCCCATGAGCTTTCTTCTCGATGTTAATGCGCTCATAGCAATCGGCTATAAAAAACACGAGTTCCATCAGCGAGTCGCTCTGTGGGCAAAAGGAAAAAATCTCCTCACTTGCAGCATTTCAGAGATAGGCTTTGTGCGTGTTCTTTCTGGTCTGCGTGAGGCAGATGTCACTACTACACTCTGCCTACAACTTCTTTCGCAAATGAAAGCCGATTGGAAAATGCAGCTTCTGCCAGATCACCGCGCTGCTGAAACTTTGCCCGATTGGGTGCGAAGTCCGCGACAAGTTACGGATGGACACCTCCTCGATTTAGCTCAAGCCAATAAAGCCCAGTTGGCCCCGACCGATGCAGGAATTCCCGGCGCATTTCTCATCCCCCAAATCCTATAAAAACTTCCCATTCTTCTTTATCCTTTCACGCACCCCTTCACCCTTCTGACTTTTTACTTTCCCCGTTGCTTCCGCCATCGAATCCAGCCTTCAACCTCAAAATTTGAACTCGACTCTTTCATCTTTGATCCTCTGAGCACCTACCCCGGTCTCCCCCAAGAAATGCTCGACTACGAGATAAAAGGTGAGTCTGTGAAATCTTCACAAAATGCATGAATCCAAAAACGGCCCTTGCATGAAGCATCAAATCCGCAAATATAAACCTGATAAAATGTGGGACCGACTCTAAAATGAGAATATCTGAATCAATTTATCATTCCATCAAGGAACGCATTCAAGGATCAATTCCGAATGCGGAGGTATTCTTATTCGGATCTCGTGCAGATGACTCTGCCAAAGGTGGAGATATTGATTTATTGTTACTTACTGAAGAGAAACTTCCATTGGCTTCCATTAAACGGATCCGAAGGCTTATACTTAATGACATAGGCGAGCAAAAAATTGATATTGTTAATTTTCCAAAATCAATAACCCATCCATTTAAAAGCTTGGCGCTGGAATCCGCCATTCGCCTATGAACGCTTCAAACCTTCAAAACTTACTGGATTTGAATTGGAGCCTGCTCAAGCAAGCACTGCCATCCTTCGAGCGGTCGCTTGTTAAATGTCGGGATTTTGATTTCTCGCTGCCAATCTCCTTTGAAACAGAAGAAAGCCTCGACGCTCTGTCTTCCAAGTTTTCCAGAGTTTCCGATATTTTCACTCAGAAAGTTCTCAAAACTCTTATATTCGTTTTGCGAGAAGATGCGCCAACCTTTTTAGATAGAATGAATCTGTGTGAAAAGCTGGGAATTATTCCAAGTGCCGAGGAGTTGATTGCGATAAGGGACCTTCGCAATATTATTGCTCATGAATATCTGAGCGAAAATCTAGTGGAAATATACATGGAAATCATTGAGCTATCGGATACCTTGCTAAAGGCAATCTTGGAGACGGAGAGGTTTTTTATAAAAATCAAAACATGACTTGGCCATTAACATGCTCCCCACCATGCTTTTTGTCAGAAAAAAGCACAAAGATCTCATTATCTCTCTTTCAGCTTTCGGCTTTTTTACTTATCACTTGCTACAAGCAGTCCGCCTCTTGCTTGTCAAGCCGAAGTCTTAGAGGGCAAAGAAAAATCCACCTTTATCCAGATGGCTTTTTACTTTCCCCGTTGCTTCCGCCATCCAATTCAAAATCCAGCATCCAAACTTAAAAATTTTCACCTCCACTCTTCTCATTGCCTGCCCCAGCCTCACCCAAGAAATGCTCAACTACGAGATTCAAGTGATTCGTGAGTTTGTAAGATCAAACATCTCCGATATTGAAAACTGAAAGTTGAAAGCTTCTACACTTAGAAACGAATGCCTCAACCCTTAAAACCACTCCCGCCCGAAGACCTCGAGCATGTGCTTGAGCACACGCGTGAGCTCTGGTCCGAGGCCAGCGGGAAATCGTTTTTTATCACGGGCGGCACGGGCTTTTTTGGCATGTGGTTGCTCGAAAGTTTTGCCCACATTAACGACCAGCTTGCGCTTGGTATGCGGGCTACAATTCTGACGCGCGATCCCGCCGCTTTTGCCCAAAAAGCTCCGCATCTAGCTACTCGCCATGACCTTCAATTTATCCAAGGCGATATCTGCTCATTTCCATTTCCAGAAGGACAGTTTGATTACATTATACATGCCGCTAGCGACTTAAGCGGAACTCAATCGCAAAATCCGGTTAGCTTCATTGAAAGCACTCTCAATGGTTGTCGCCGGGTTGTAAAACTGGCCTGCGATCGAGGTGCCAAGAGATTTCTTTTTGCAAGCTCTGGAGCAGTCTATGGACCAATGACAGAGGGGCGAAAACATTTGCACGAAAATGCCCCCGTCAGCGCAATGCCACTGCAATCTCGAAGCGCCTACATGGAAGCTAAGCGCTTGGGTGAGTTAATCTGCTCGATGGAATGCGAAAATCACGGAGTTACAGCAACCATCGCTCGAGGATTTGCATTTATGGGACCATATTTGCCTCTAGACTCGCATCTTGCGGCGCCAACTTTTCTACAGGCGGCGCTATGCGGCAAGGAAATCGTGATTCAAGGCCATGGGCAAACAGTTCGCTCATATCTGTATGGTGCGGATTTAGCCATTTGGCTTTTTACCATTCTTCTCCGAGGTGAACATGCCAGACCTTATAACCTTGGTTCGGATATTCCCATCACGATCTCACAACTGGCGGAATCCACGGCGAAAGCTTGTGGTTCGCGCGCCGGCATCCGTATTCTCGGTAACTTGCAACCGCACGAAACCGCAGAAGTTTATTTGCCGGATATCAACCGAGCATGCACCGAACTTGGGCTGGGTGTTTTCACGCCTTTCGAAGAATCATTGAAGCGCACGGTTCTTTACCACGCCCCAATAAATAACCCATGAAAAAGAAAAACCATATTATTAAGTCAATGGGCCACCATGAGGCCAAACATACTGTTAAGGAAAAAGACGGCGTTCAGGCGTTCTGTGAGGCTTTTGAGTCCTCGGTTGTTCCATTGCCACAGCGATTGCAAAATTTCCCGCGCCACGTCCGCCGACAAGACATCACTCGCTTTTTGACGAAATACGAACTTTTCCAACTGGCCCTCCCGGTTCACGGAAATATTGTAGAATGCGGCGTATTTGCCGGCGGTGGGCTGGCAAGCTGGCTTCATTTTTCAAGTATCATGGAGCCATATAACCACACCCGACGAATCATAGGATTTGATACCTTCGAAGGC
>CAMBAQ010000111.1 GCA_945863785.1 Chthoniobacter flavus | reverse complement strand
GGTTTATACCAAAAGTCGCTTGCTTTTGGATTTTTGAAAAGGGGAACAGGCGTCCCGCCTGTGTGAGTTGGCGTGCTCCTCGGTTCCAGTGGGCAGGGTGCGAACAAGTAGACCAGTTCCCACACGGCCGAGACGGCCGTACCCCCTTCTTTTCCGCTGCAAAGTCCAATTTCAAAGGGCCAATGGTATTAGAGGTTTGGAGAGGTAGATCCTTTTTTATTCGGCGCACGTTTGACATAGGATTTTTATAAAAATGTAGCCTCACCTTTTTTCTCCTCTGTGCTCTCTGTGTCCTCTGTGGTCAATTTCCCCCGATTTACGCTAAACAGAAATGGGAGCTTTAATCGCGGGATGCGGGTCGTAGCCTTCGAGTGTGAAGTCCTCAAACACGAAATCCTCCAAGCGGCGGCGCTCGAGGTTGAGCCGCATCGTTGGTAGTGGGCGCGCCTCACGGGTGAGTTGCAGACGAGCCTGATCGAGGTGGTTCGCATAGAGGTGAAGATCGCCAAACGCATGCACAAATGTGCCCGGTTTGAGGTCGCACACCTGCGCAACCATGAGCGTGAGAAGCGCGTAGGAGGCTATATTGAATGGCACGCCAAGGAACAAATCCGCGCTCCGCTGGTAAAGCTGACAACTCAACTCCCCATCCTGCACATAAAATTGGAATAACGCGTGGCATGGGGCGAGTGCCATGAGATGGAGCTCGCCCGGATTCCAAGCGGATACCACCAAGCGGCGACTATCGTGATTTTTTTTGATGTCCTCGACCACGCGGGCGATCTGGTCGATGGAAATCCCATCCGGTCCGCGCCAGTCGCGCCACTGCGCTCCATAGACGCGGCCGAGGTCACCTTCCTCAGTCGCCCACTCATCCCAAATCGTGACTTTGTTTTCCTTGAGATAGGCAGTGTTCGTGTCGCCCTTAAGGAACCAAAGGAGCTCGTGAATGATTGAGCGGAGATGGAGTTTTTTGGTTGTTAGGATGGGAAAGCCCTCATTCAAATCAAACCGCTCCTGAGCTCCGAAAATCGAATAGGTGCCGGTGCCTGTGCGGTCACTTTTGAAGCGACCCTTGTCCAAAACAAGACGAAGGAGGCGGTGATATTGTTCCATGAGACGAATGTGGATTTTGGGACAGGCTTAGGCGCCGAATCCAGCAGATTTAACCACAGAGGACACAGAGAGCACAGAGATTAATGTATGACAGCAAATCGCTGTGCGTCAGGGAAGGTGGCGGTCACTGTTCCGGCAGTATCAGCCGCGGCTACTGCGATCCAGTGCCCAGAGCTTGAAGTATTTCAGGTAAACGTAAATGGCTTCCATTCCACCCACGAGAATGCCGGGAAGGCCTTCCCTATAGCCCCGGCGGAGGATGTAGAACTTGAAAAAGCGGGCCTTCGGTTTGAGAAAAAGATCCACAATGCCCGCCCGTTTTCCCTTCTTGTGTAGGGCGAGCGCTGCGGCCGTGGAGTGGGAGTCGAGCCGCCTAATATGATCGGAGATGTTGAGGTAGGTGAAGTGGCGCAACTCGCCGAGCATTCGGCCCACGGGACCGGGAACCTTGGCGTGTTCGTGGGGTTCTTCCCCATGCCAGGTCACCCGCTCTCGGCGGGCCAAGCGAAGCCGGCGCTCAGGATGCCAACCACCTTTTCGCCACCATCGGCCAAGGTAAAAAACCACCCGCAGCAATTCAAATCCGTCCTCCTGCACTCGGCCGTTTGCATCACGAGCGAGCATGGCTTCGATTTCGGCGCGAAGCTCGGGGGATACCTCTTCATCGGCGTCCAAATTCAAAATCCAAGGTTGGGTGCAGTGCGTGAGGGCGTGAGCTTTTTGATCCACGAATCCCGTCCAATCGCGATGAAATATTTTTGCGTTATGCTTTCTGCAAATTTCCAGCGTGGAGTCGGTCGAACCCGAGTCCACCACCACGATCTCGTCGCACCAATCGAGGCTCGCGAGGCAGCGCTCCATGATGGAGGCCTCGTTCATGCAAACTAGAAATGCGGAAATCCCCGTCTTGGTATTCATTGGCTCGGGTTGGATTGAAGAAGTGAAGCAGTAATGGCGAAGGAAAGCGATTCCGTTGCTCGTGCTTGCGAGTCGTCGACCGCTTCTTTCCAAGATGTATCGCGTGTGAGCAGGGTGCGCGCGGTGGACTCCATTTTCTCAAGGGTTGCCGGAGCAGAGAGTTTTGGGAAGGCCGTCCGCGCAATCATCCCCGTGCCACCTACGCAAGGCATCCGGCAGAGCAGGGCGGCGGTGGCGATGTTGTCATCGTCCGTATTCAAATGCCAAACGATGCGGTGCAAGGCCATCAAGCGCAAAAAATCGGGGTAATCTAATGGGCCCTCGACAATGAAAAGGAGAGGGTTGGTTTTTTGGATGCTTTTTAAAATCATCCCGCCGCGTCGGCCTTCGGAATTAAGAACGGCTAGCGGGCAGGCGAGCTCGATGGAAATCCGATTCGCGAGCATCAGAGCGGTGGCGTGGTGCTGTGAAGAGTCCGAAAAACTTTGCGTACCGATAAAAATCCCACGTCGTTTTTCGAGGGGTTGGCTGAAATCCCATTCGGGGAAATCAATCGGACTCGGGGGCGGGATCACTCGGGCGTCCGTGGCCCCAGCCGCTTTGAAGAGGGCAGCGATGAGCGGAGTATTGGCAATCGCTCCCGTTGCCTCGCGGCAAATTTCACAAAAAAGCTCATGGCGGGTCACGTCACCCAAGAGTTCGGCAATATCTTGTTCGCGCGATTCGCGGAAGGCGACCCGCACGGATACGCCCCGCGCTTTTAGATATCGGAGCGAAGCCAGTGCGCGACGGAGATTGTTTTTGGTGAGAAGGAGTAGGGTGTTCTGGACGCTAGCGGGGATGGCTTTGGCATCGCGGTAGAGGCCGCCTTTGCAGCAAGCGGCGTAAGCGTGAACCCCGATAGGTGGTTGAATGGTGTCCTCGGGGCTTCCAGAGCCAGCGAGATAAGAGTGTTGCCGGTCTCGCCCGCCGGGGTTGAGAACGGCCCGACTCATCCCTTTTTCACTTTGTCCCAAATGCGGTCGAGTTCCTCAAGCGGGGTGCCCGCGACTTCGCGTCCGCGGGATTGGAGTTCTCGCTCGACGGCCTGGAAGCGGCTGATGAAGCGATTCGTGGATCCGTTAAGCGCGGTCTCGGCATCGACGCCGAGCTTGCGGGCGAGATTGACAGCGGTGAAAAGCAAGTCGCCGACCTCGGCTTCGGTCGCGGCGGAGTCCGAGGCCTGGATCGCCTCTCGGATTTCGGCGGTTTCCTCAGCCATCTTGGCAAAGACGGGTTCCGCATCCGGCCAGTCAAATCCCACGCGGCCGACTTTCTTCTGGGCATTCTGAGCGCGAAGAAGGGCCGGAAGCGCGGTGGTGAGTCCGTCAAGGATGCCGGAGGCGCCGCCTTTTTCCTGCCTCTTGATGGCGTCCCACTGGCGGAGGACTTCTTGGCTGTCGTTGGCGGATTTGTCGCCAAAAACGTGGGGATGACGGCGGACCATCTTCTCCCCCACGGTGGCGGCGATGTCCTCGAGAGAAAAAGCCCCCCTTTCCCCAGCCATCTGCGCATGCATGACAATGTTCAGAAGCAAGTCGCCGAGTTCTTCTCGCAAGTTGGTGTCATCCGCACGCTCGATGGCATCGACGACTTCGTAGCATTCTTCGATCAATCCAGCGCGTAGGCTGGAGTGGGTCTGCTCGCGATCCCAGGGGCATCCGTCGGGAGCGCGGAGGCGGGCTACGATTTCCTTCAATTGCGAGATGGTGTCTAGATTTTCCACAAAGAGCTGTTGGTGTTCCCGAACTCGCTAACCTCCTCGGTCGAGGTCCGCACCACAAAAATGATCAGGCCGAATACCACAAGGATCGTTCCGAAATACACCACGAAGGCGAGCCATGAGGGCAGGTGCTCGACCGCCAGCGCGGCATAAAAGTCGCCGAAGGATCGGATCGGGGACTTCGTGTGCATGAAAATCTTTAGCGTCCATGCCACGAGGATAATGGCGAAAATGAACACGTAGTTGCGCTTCATTCGCCGCGCGACGGCCTCGAGCTTACTGATCTTGAAGGAAGGCAAAATCAAGTCCTCACAGACCAGTCGCCGCCACTCGCCGTCGAGAATCTTCGGGCTCTGCAAGATCATCGGCACCAGAAAGTGGGACTCCAGCATACGCACCCGCCCGCGAAACGCATCGTAGAAACGGTAGCGTCGCGCCTCGATCCAAAGCATGATCCAGACCAGCGCCAGATTGAAAAAGAAAATGATGTGCGGCACGTCACGAATCGAAAAAGCGACGCCGATGATCGTGGTGCTGGTCGTGATCGCCCACGTGGTCGTCACATCGAGCCGCTGCCTCCAGACCATGATGCGGCCGAGTTCGCCACGGTAAAAATGCGAAACCGCCGTGACGTAGCACGGGTCTTTGAGGTGGGGACTGGTTGCTCCCGAATGATCGTCAGAATCGGTCATCAGTGTTCCGCATCCTTGGCGATGAGTTGGGCGCGGGCTTTTTCTAAAAGCGCGCGTTCTCTCGCATTGAGGCTCCCCATGCCGTTGCGGGAAATTTTTTCGAGGATCGGGTCGATGGAGATGACGGCATTATCATTCGTGGCCTCGATCTGACGTGGTGCATATTTACGAATCGGGGAAACCTTCGAGGTCACGGGGCGTTCCGGGCGATCGAAGCGGCCTTGGAAGTAGCCGACAATCAAGCACGCAAAGATGCAATCCACGCCCAGAGCGGTGAGAGAAGTGTAGTCCGCGAGGGCGAGGCATTGGAGCGAGTTGATCGCCAGGAGGGCCAGAGCCACCCAGCGCGCCTGAATGCTGAAAAAAATCTCGGCCGTCGGATAAAGGAGGGCGAAAGCGACGAAAATGCCAAAGTGCAGCGCGCTCGATCCCCAGTAAATCGACGGCCATCCAGCCCAACCCGCTACGGCCAAAACCAGAGGCGGAGTGATCAGTAGGCCGGCGTAGAGTTTAACGAAGGACTTCCGACCGAGATACGTTTCGATTTCCCTTCCAAAAGCCACAAGCAGGTAAAGCTCTACGAGCAAGAGCCAATAGGACGGGCGATGCACAAAGGCGTAGGTGCAGGTTTGCCAGAGACTGTAGTCCTTCGTGACGGCTTGGCTGGAGAAGACGAACGCTTGCAAAAACCCTTCTGCTCCTGCCGCCATCGCCACAGCGGTAAGGATGAGCGTAAGGCCATGCACTCCCGCGAGCGCCGTGCTCACATAGACGGGAAAATTTCCGATCCAGGTGAGAGGGCCTTCATTTTCTGGACTCCGCTGGGCCATCATTTACGTGCTTACCCTATTCCTGTTGAGGCCAAGGCACAAGCGGGAACTCGCATCTGGAACAAGCCCCGCCGTGAGATCGGCTTTTTTGAAGTTGCACGGAGGGTGGGGTGGCGGCAAAGTCAATGGATGGGAGCCTTATTGATAGCACTCGTGGTTATTGCCGTTGTTTTCGTCTTTCTGATCCTCTTTGTGATCGGTCAATACAACCAACTCGTCACTCTTCGTAATCGCTTTAAAAATGCGTTTTCGCAGATCGATGTGCAGCTCAAGCGCCGGTATGATTTGATCCCGAATTTGGTGGAAACCGCCAAGGGCTACCTCAAGCACGAGAGTTCGACACTCGAAGCCGTCATTCAAGCTCGTAATGCGGCGCAGTCCGCCGGTGGTCGTGCCGCTGCAAATCCGGGCGACCCACAAGCGATGCGTGAACTGGGTGGAGCGGAAGCCGGGCTCAGCGGAGCGCTCAGTCGCTTGATGGTCGTCGCCGAAGCCTATCCCGACCTGAAGGCGAATCAGAACATGATGCAACTCACCGAGGAGCTGACCTCCACGGAGAACAAGGTCGCCTTTGCCCGTCAGGCCTATAATGACTCGGTGATGACCTACAATACGAAGCGCGAGCTTTTCCCGACGAATCTCATTGCGGGTCTTTTCCAATTTGCAGCGGCTGAGCTTTTCCAAGTGGATAGCGCCGCAGAGAGGCAGGCTCCGAAAGTCTCCTTCACATGATTCCCGTCACCCCGACGCGCGCCGCATTTATCGAAAAAGCGGCCACGGCCCGCGTGCTGCAAGTCTCCTGCGAGATCGTCGCTGATGGCGATACGCCGGTTTCGGCCTTTGCGAAGCTTTGCGGCGAGGCACCTTCCTTTCTTCTCGAGTCCGCCGAACAAAAAGACCAGACCGGCCGCTTTTCGTTTCTGGGCTTCGGTGCGCGAGCCACATTCAGCGCCACAGG
>CAMBAQ010000110.1 GCA_945863785.1 Chthoniobacter flavus | reverse complement strand
ACGAAAGAGGAAGGCAATAATCACGCATCCCACGGTCGCGTTGAAAACCGAGGTCCCCAATTCTTTTCCGGCTAAGATGCTGACGGCCAATGTCAATGCAAAGCCAATAAAGCCGCCGATGAGTGTGAAATATTGCATTTGAACGGGATTACCTCAAAAAATCACGTTTTTCATAGCAATTATTGAGCCAATATTTTTCGAGTTTGAAAATCTCTTAAAAAGGCCAAATCACAGCTTCTTGTTATCTCTTTCCTGTTTTTTGCATCATTCCGGTGATAGTAGAGGGAAAATAATGCCGATGTGATTGGGCTATGGGTCGTAATCTACTAGGAAACAGCGTGGTGAAGAGTATCAGGTGTTGTCTTATCGCCCTGAGGCGGCAAAATAATGCCCATATTTTGAATTTCTGTTTGAGGCGGGAGTTCCTGATACGAAAGAACAACAAGTTTGGGTAGAGAGGGCTCGAAAAAGCGTTTGAGGGCCAAACGAAGTTCGGCGCTTACAATGGCGATCGCGGACAGGCCCTGTTCCGCCATCGAGTTCGAGCGCACGGTTAGTTCTCTCAGGAGATACTGGGCTGAGTGCGCATCCAGAGCGAGTGTGGTCTCAAAATGCGAGCGCTGAATACGATTAATGAGTGTTTGTTCCAACCGGGGATCAATCGTGATCGCTTTGACCAACCCGGGCTCGGTTTCATATTGGGCGATGAAATAGGTGCCGAGTCTGCGGCGGACTTGTTCGGCAAGTTCGTCGGGATTTTTGGTGACTGGGGCAAAGTCCGCAACGGCTTCGAGAATGAGTGGGAGGTTTCTGATGGGGACGCCTTCGCGAAGCAGACTTTGAAGGATCCGTTGGATGATGCCAAGGTTTACGAGATCAGGAAGCAGTTCGGCGACGAGGGCCGGATTGGATTCCTTAACGCGATCGATGAGGCTCTGTACCTCTTGGCGGCTCAAGATGTGATGGGCGATATTTTTGAGGGTTTCCGCTAGATGGGTGATGAGTACAGAGACGGCATCAACTACACTGTATCCATTGATTTCCGCTGTGCGTTTTTCCTCCTCGGCAATCCAGACGGCTTCGATGCCAAAGACCGGTTCTCGTGTGGGAACTCCTTTGAGTGTAACGTGGCTACCGCTGACGTTCATCGCCAGCCAGCGGTTGGGTATCAAGGAAGCGGTTGCTATTGCTTTGCCGCGCAGCATGAATTGATACTCGTTCGGCTCCAGTTCCAAACTATCGCGAATGGCAATAGGAGGAATGACCATGCCGTTGTCGCGGGCGAAGCCCTTACGAACGCCCGTGATGCGGTCAAGCAACTCGCCGCCTTGGGTTTTATCGGCCAATCGCAGTAGACCATATCCGACTTCGATCGAGAGTACTTCCGTTTCGATGAGGCGATGAAAATCTTCTGGGCCTTTGTTTTCAGTCCCCTGCTGTCCGGAACCGCCTTGGTTTTGCCCCCCCCCGCCGCCGCGTCCTCCACTTGGTGCGGGCAGGGCCAAGGCGCCCTTGAGTCCTTTTTGATCCACGTCTTTTGTTTGCTTATTAAGGAGGTAGGCCAAAAATCCCGTTATACCGCCGAGGGTGAAAAATGGGATGATAGGCATCCCTGGGGCGAGGCCCATAGCAGCGATGAGGCCGGCTGCGATTGTAACGGCCCGAGGATAGGCGCTGAGCTGAGCCCCGATCTGACTGCCTAGGTTATTCTCACCCGGTGTGCGAGTGACAAGAAGGCCTGCGGCGACGGAAATCACCAAGGCGGGAACTTGCGAGACGAGGCCGTCACCGATGGAGAGGAGTGTGTATTTTGCCAGAGCTTGGTCAAGTGCCATTCCCTTCTGGAGCATTCCAATAGCGAATCCCCCAAGAATATTGATCATTGTGATAAGGATGCCCGCGACGGCATCACCTCTGACGAACTTGCTGGCACCATCCATCGCGCCGTAAAAGTCGGCTTCTTTTTGGACTTTCAAGCGGCGAGAAGTGGCTGTCACCTCGTCAATGATCCCAGCGTTGAGCTCGGCATCGATCGCCATTTGTTTACCAGGCATCGCATCGAGTGTGAAGCGGGCCGCAACCTCTGCGATACGGCCAGCGCCCTTAGTGATAACAACAAAGTTGATAATGACTAAAATGATAAAAACTACGGCACCAACGAGGTAGTTCCCCTGAATGAGAACATTTCCAAAAGCCTCGATCACGTGACCGGCATAACCATCAAGTAGAATCAGTCGGGTGGATGCGATATTCAGGGCCAGTCGAAATAGAGTGACAGCCAGCAAAATCGTCGGAAAACTGGAGAACTCGGGGGGGTCCTTGACATAAATGATGACCAAGAGAATCATCATGGAAAGGCCGATATTTAGCGAGAGGAGGAAATCCAACAGCCAAGTGGGGACTGGCATAACCAGCAAAAGGATAACGCCGAAGAGACCAAGCGTAAATATCAGGTCGCTCTGCTTAAGCAGATCACTCCATTTAAAGCGGGATCCAGATGTGGGATTGGCTGCGGCCATGGGCTTATTGTGTCAGGCGACGGGCTTTCAATTGGTGGAAGTAATAGCGGTGGGTACGGTAAACGTAACCAAGAATTTCCGCAATGGCCTGATAAAGCTGCGCGGGGATCGGTTGACCGACCTCACCGTACTTGAATAAAGCTCTGGCGACGGGTTTATTCTCCACAGTGGGAACCTCACGCTTCAAAGCGATAGATTTAATGCGCTGGGCGAATAAGTTTTGCCCCTTAGCAAGAATCACAGGAGCGGAGTCCACACCCCTTTCGTATTTGAGGGCTATGGCGTAGTGGGTCGGATTGGTGATGATCACGTCAGCTTTTTCTACATCAGCAAGCATTTGCTTTTGCATGAGGCGACGAGCCATTGCTCTCTGAGCCATACGTACATTGGGGTCGCCCATGGCCTGGCGATTTTCATCTTTGATCTCCTGCCGGGTCATCATGAGATCCTTTTCCGTTTTTCGCAACTGATAGACGTAGTGGAGAATAGCTAGTCCTCCCATGGCAAAGGACAAGCGGAAAAAAAGAACAAGTGTGGAATCGTAGATGAATTGCCCAATTCGAAAAATCGGAACTGGCGTAAAAAATATAGGATCGGCAAGAATTTCCTTAACGCCGCTATAGATAAGGCCGCCGACGATCGCGAACTTCGCCAAATCCAGAAGCATCTTGATGATCCCTTCCTTGCTGAAGACGCGTTTTAAGCCATTAACGGGATTAAGCTTGTCGATTTTAAGTCCGAGCACTTCCGGTGTCAATTTGAATCGGCTTTGTATACCGCCCGCCACAGCTGCTGCTAGGGCCGTACATCCGAGAATCGGTAAGGTGAGTCCGCCCAGCATCAAAAAAGCGAGTAATGTCCACTCGGGCATGGATTCACTTGTTATATTATACTTTTCAAGGTTGCCGAGGAGGCTGGTTGTGAATTCCGCGATATGCTTCGACTGGGGGCCAATGGTGAAAAGGAGAGCAAAGTAACTTGCAAGTAAGCCAGCAACGACCTGTATCTCTGGAGCCTGTGCAAACTGCCCCTTATCATGAGCTTCGGTGAGCTTCTTGTCTGTCGGTTTTTCTGTGGCGTTGTCGTTGTGCTCGGCCATGGGGTCAACGAAGGAAGCGCAGCATGATTTCTGGGAGTTGCTGCATATCACGCAGGATGTATTGTACGGTCAGACCAAGCGTCATCGCAAAAACCGTTAGTCCAGAAAGAATCTGAACAGGAAAGCTAAGGACGAAGACGTTCAAGCTTGGGGCAGCTCGTCCGAGCACAGAGAAGCACATGTTCACAAGGAAGCTAATGGCGAGCAATGGAGCGCCGATTTGAATGGCGAGGAGAAAAATTTTACTACTTTGTGCAAGGACGACGTCTAATGAGGTGGGCGCAAATCCCGCGGTTGGAGGAAAAATATCAAAACTGCGTCTAAATGCCACGAGACAATATTGATATGATCCCGTAACTAGAAAGAGGACAGTGCCAAAGGAGAAAAGCATTGTGCTTGGAGGTGTTGCTGATTGGCGGGTGATCGGATCGATGTTGGAACTCATCGATAGACCAATCTCTGTAGCTATGATTGCGCCTGCCATTTCCAAAGCGTAAAGCAGGAATCGCACCGCAAATCCGAGAAGCAATCCGGTAAGAACTTCGTGTATCACTTGAAGTACAAATGGGAACCAATGCGCAGGCATTCCCCCGAAATCACCAAATAACGGAGCTAGCGTATAGGCAAGGCAAGCAGCAATGGCTATGCGAACTGTGCTGGGAATCATCGTTCCCGAAAACACAGGCATCACTAAGAACATCCCTGAAGCTCTCAAAAAGACAAGCATGCCAGGATAAATATCTGTCACATTGATATTAATCACTTGGTCATCTCCGGGATTTTGTTGATGAAGAAAATGGTAAACTGCATGAGTTGCCGAATCATCCACGGGGCCCCCACGACGATCACGGCCCCGATGGCGATCAGTTTGGGCGCGAAACTCAACGTCGGTTCCTGAATGCTAGTGACAGCTTGCAGGAGGCTGACGATCACGCCCACGATGATGGCGGCTCCGATAATGGGGGTGACCACCAGTAAGGATACGGTGATCAAAGATCTCAGCATTTCAATGGCGGTTTCTTGATTCATTATCCGAAGCTTTGAATGAGTGAGCGAGTCACGAGTTGCCAGCCATCAACGAGGACAAATAAAAGAAGTTTTAATGGAAGCGCCACCATGGTTGGCGGCATCATCATCATTCCCATTGACATCAGTGTCGATGCCACCAAAAAGTCAATAACGAGGAAAGGAATGAAGATGAGGAATCCCATTTGGAATGAGGTTCTCAACTCACTGATCACAAAAGCGGGAAGGACGACTCTCATGGGAAGATCTTTGATTTCCGTGCGGCCCATACCCGCAAGATCCAAGAAGAAATCCACCTCACTTGGGCGAGTCTGGCGAAGCATAAAGGTCCTGAGGGGCTCGATGGCCAAGTCCATAGCCTCATTGGAGTTGATCTGCTCGGCCATGTAGGGCGTGATCGCTTTTTCCTGAATCTGATTCCATACCGGCGTCATGATGAAAAAGGTAATAAATAAAGATATGCCAATAAGCAGTTGATTGGCTGGTGCACTAGGAACGCCTAGCGCGGTTCTCACGAAGCCCAAGACGATGACGATTCGGGTAAAACTGGTCATCAGCATGATTAAGGATGGCGCCAACGTGAGTAGAGTCATCACAATCACGAGCTGGATGGCCGTGCTGAGATTCTGGCGTTCATTGCCATTTCCGATTTGCAAATTCACCAACGGTCCAACCGGATTGCTAATGGAGGGTGGCTTGGGCGCAGTCGGAGCAACGGGCGCGGTCGGAGCAACGGGCGCTGCCGGCGTCGTTACTGGAGTTGTGGGGGGGCGCGGCGTTTGAGCCTGGAGATCGAGGTGTGATCCGACAAAAAGCCATACGATCAGCAGTAAAAAGAGTCTTTTTATGCGAGGTGCGATCATGCTTGTCCTTCCTGCTTGGTTGCTTTTGCAAGCATGGCACCGAAATCGGGGCTCACGGAATGGGGGACATCTAAAGGGCAAAGATAATCGATTTTTCCAGGTGTCACACCTAGGAGTAAACGTTGATCTTCATAACCAACAACGAGGAGAAATTGCCTGTTCCCGAGAGTTTTCATTTCCAAAACATGTAGTTTTTTTTCCTCGCTGTTTCGTGCGCGGTAAATTGGGAGTCCGTGTTTTATAAAATAGTAGGAAAGAAAAGCCAAACACGCCACCAGCACAGTATACCCCAACATGCGTCCAAGATCATCCATGCTGGGGGCAGGCGAGGTTGGCTTAGCTACAGAAGGAGCAGCAATCACTGCCGATTCGATCGGTTGTGCGGTTTGTTTATCCTCGGTGGACTGGACCGCGCCGGTATCAGCCGCCTCTAACTCTGCGGACCATGTCAACGCGAGGACTGCCGCAAGGGCAAGCCTCCACGCGAGTTTCCTCATGCTGTTTCTCCGACGATCTGGGTGATTTTGATGCCGAAGTTCTCTTCGACTACGACCACTTCACCGCGGGCGATGAGCTTGTCGTTGACATAAAGGCCTACGGGTTCACTGGCAAGTTGATCGAGTTGGAGGACGGTGCCTTCTACTAGCTCAACAACATCGCGCATAGGCAGCATACAGGAACCGATGCGGACTGTGAGGTCGACTTTGACATCAAGGATGACGTTGAGGTTTTTGGAGTCGTTGAAATTGCTCATACTATATTGGCGTTTGTGATTTCGGAGTTGATTTGAATAGCCACATGGCCGTTCTCGCAGCCGGCTTGGGCTTGGAAT
>CAMBAQ010000109.1 GCA_945863785.1 Chthoniobacter flavus | reverse complement strand
GGCTTGTCTTCGCGGCCGTTCTCCTTGGTCCAGGCTCCCATGCTCTCAATGAATGCTTTTTTCTTCTCCGGTGCATCCTTCACCGCAGTCCAGAGTTGCTCGCTTTTGGCCTTGAGTTCGGGCACGGTATTCAATGCCTCGGTGCTGGTCCAGGCTTCGCAAGGTGTGCCGCCCACGGAAGTGTGAATCAAGCCCAAGGGGACGCTCAGTTCCTTTTGCAGCATCTTCGCAAAGAAATATCCGACGGCAGTGAAGTTTCCGACCGTTTCAGGGGAAGCTATAACCCATTTCCCTTGCACATCGTCCATGCGCTCGCTGGTCGCGTTCATTTTAACGGCGAACTGGCGCAGAAGTGGGTTCGCGGGCCGGGCCATTTCCTCTTCGGCTCCGATCGCATTTTTAATAATGAACTCCATATTGGACTGGCCTGAGGCGACCCAGACCTCTCCGACCACGATGTCGGAAACGGTCAGTTTATTTTTGCCCACCACCGTCATTTCAAACGGCCCGGGCGCAGAATCCTTCAGGTTCAGGGCAAGCATCCACTTGCCGGCGGCATCCGCTTTGGCCGTGGCTGAGATGGCATTGAGCGACACTGTCACTTCCTCGCCTGGGTCGGCGCTGCCCCAGATCGGAACCTTTGCGGCCCTCTCCAAGACCATGTGGTCGGAAATGATGGCGGGAAGTTTAATGTCCGCCCACGCGCAGTTGGTGGATACGACTGCAACCGCCACGCGAAGGATAAATGGAGTTTTCATGGAGTGTATTAAGTTTTTTTCACGGCAGGTTGTATCTCCACTTCTTGCTGCCCATATGGTCGAGGGAGCTTCAGTGACAGGTGTCCGTTTTCGTCGGAAACAAACTCGCCATGCGGTTGGCCGTCCAACGTCACGGCGTAGCGGGTCTTCCCGCATCCCATATTTACCAGGATGTCGTGCGTGTTCGAAGTGAAGCACGGGGCGCTCAGCGTGAGGCTGATCGCATCCTCCGTGCGATTAACGGATTTTTTGAGAATGACGACGTCGTAGAGCGCCGTCACTTGATAAGAAGCAAAATAGGCCGCGTGCATCGGGAGTAGCACCGCGCTCAGGCCGCCGAAGTTGGGCGCGCCGTTCATCTGTTCCGGCGCAATCATGAAGTGCTCCCCGAGGTAATGTTCCGTTTCTAAGAAATGCTGCCACGTTTTTAGGATGGTTTCGGCCACCTGCCGGGCAAGTTTCGGTTCACCCGCCTCGAGGAGGCCTCTCCAGAGGAACCATTGGAGTACCGGCCAGATTCCTCCATTCCAATAGCCTTGCGGGTTGTAGGAAGGAGCGAGCATGTCCACGGAGGAAATGCCAAAAGGGGTGTTGAACCGCTTAGGATCCATCATCTGCGTGATGAGGCGATCCTTGTGCGCGCTCAAACCGGCGAAGAGCGGCAGGAATGCGCAGGCAGAGCGATCCCCGGCAGATCCTTGGAAAATCACCGGCTCCACGCCCCGTTCGGTGCGGCGGGCCCACCCGTAGAGACCGCTTTCCTCATCCCACATGCGGCCTTCGATGTTGCCAGCCAGCAATTCGGCGTCCTTGCGGAATTGCTCGGCGTCCGCGCCGTGTCCGAGAAGGATGGCGATGTTCCGCATGATGCCGGCGAGGCGGAGGATCTGTGGCATGAGGATTAGGGAGTAAAGGCCTTTGCTCGTTAAATGACACTCTTCGGCCCAGCGTTGGATCGGGTGGTCATCGATGCCAAGATTGTAGTTGTAAGCGTAAGTGCTCAAAAAGCCTTCGCCGTTGTGATTCACCAGGCTGCCAGGAGTTCTTCCGAGGTAGAAATCATACATCCTCTTTGCTCCTTGGTAAGCTTTGGCGAGGCCATCCAAATCCTGCGTGGCCTGATACCAGTCCCACAAAGCGTAAAGTGGTGTGGGAACAGGCGATCCACAGTAAATCATGGGAAAATCATGTTCCTCATCCGCCATGAAGTACGTGGCTTGTTGTAAGGCTAGGTCGGTATCGATTACGGCGAGTCCCACCGCCGCTAAGCCGCCATCCCACGAATAGGGGATGGGAAAATATTTTGCAGGAACATAATAGGGGGATGGATTCCCGAATAAGCGCAAGGGATAATTGACATTGAACAGCAGGACGTCCGCCATGCGTGCAGCCAATTCAGCGTAAGGACGTTCGAGTCGGGTTGGGGCAGGGGTGCTTTCCCGTTTTGTCACGTCCTCTGCGGCGCCATCCCAAGAAATCGTGAAGGATATGGTTCGCTCTGAGTTTGGAGCGACGGTAACAGCAGCGCTCTCCATGGCTCCCCATGGACAAACTGTCGTATCGCGCGGCAATCGTGCCGGGGGCAAGTGCATGCGATCGCGCAAGTGAGCAACGAACGACCCAGTGCCGCACTCGACTCTGGCGGGTTCCGACTCCATGGAAATCTTGACACGCCGAGGGCCTTGATCGGGAAGCGCCACGTCGAAAGAGTTTGGAGCATCAGGGGCTTTTTGCACAAAGGCATTGGCACGAAGCTCCTGATCTACGAGTGAGGTCGGAGAAACCTCGCCTGCGTCACCGGGGAGAAGACCTTCGTGGCAGAGCATTCCATCCAACCAGATGCGGGCCATGTCATTTCCTGGTGCCTCAAGGCAACGAAGTTCCAATTTATTTTCTCCTGCGGGCAGGCATCCGATGGGCACACGCAAAAGACGCCAATACTCATAGGAATCGCGGTTTTTTCCCCATCCTCCGCCGGGGATCGCCCAAGTCTGAGGAAAGTGAAATGTGATAGGCTTCCCATTGATGCGCAGTTCCCAAGCTGGGTTGAGATCTCCGAATTTAATGTATCGAAAATACAAAAAGCCGTTCTGCAATGAGTCGGGGAGATGCAAATTGTAAGTGACACAATCCTCGGCCCATCCTCCGAAGGCTTGGGCGAGAACCTCATCTTCAATCCCCCATAAATAAATTCTGGTGAGACATTGGCGGCATCCGAGTGCAAAGGTTTTTTGATAAGCTTGGATGCTCTGGTAGTTTTTCGCAGCCAACCACCACGGACGTAAGGATTCCTTCAGTAAAACTTTCTTGCTGTCGTCATTGACCGTGATGCCGAGTCCATAGAAATACTCACGCTCCTCATTCGAGGCATTTTGAAACGTGATCTCACAGCGAGCGCGTTCAGGGCTTTCGACAGTGAACCTTGCTACGGCCGTGTCGCCATGGTGATCAATGAAATATCTGAGTGAAAAGGCGGAGTAATCCGTTGCCACATCTTCCGGAAGGGCATTGACGGTAGCCCTGCGATCCCCATCCGTGCCGCTTTGGATGTAGTCGAACGCACTATCCGGCAACATGATGGTCGCAGGATTTTTGCGTCCAATATAGATTGGCATATCTGCCATCGCCCCACTTTGTTCATTCAGAATATGCGAAATGCCGAGGTAGTTGGGGGAAAATGGTCCCCAGGTCGTCTTAAGTGAGATATTGCCGGTCATGTGAAGTTGTATTTTTGAATGGGATAGGGGGTTATTTGATTTTGTAATTGGCCATTGGCATCGACGAGGGAATGGATATGCACCTCGCATTGAGACAGGGCTGCCAGCAGATCAATGTCGCCCCATACGAGAAGGCCTGGCACGTAGATGCTGTAACGCTGGGTGAGGGGGGATCTGGTGACCACATAGCTGGAGAGCATGCGCTCCACGCTCACGCTGGAAAACTGTGGCTGCAGCGCCGCTGCGGCGAGTGCGGCAATCGCAGCTTCTTCAAATCCCAGCAAATGAATTTTGAGTGTATCCCTTTGCTTCAAAGTGGCTGCAATGGCAAATGCGTCTTTGACCCATTGACCAATGACTGTGTGCCCGAGCCAGAGTGCGGCGCGTGCCACGTGAAGGTCATCTGTAAATTCCTCGTAATCCCACTTCAGTTCGCCGGTATGCCGCAAATCGGCGAGACAAACCGCTCCGCCTGAATGGAGGATTTTCTGCACGGATGGCTCATTCAGGGCCATGGATTTGTTGCCTCCATGAATGGCAATGGTCACCTCAGACGGCTTTTTTCCTTCCGGATAAATCAGTACGCAGGGAATGAGAATATTCGCCTGCGGTTCCACAGAGAACTTTTCGATTTGGTAGCCACCTTCCAGGCTTTTGACGGGCCTGCTGGATTGAAACGCATCCGGTCCACTTGGAAAACGGATCAGTTTTTTGAATTCCTGCCGCTTTTGTTCGGCATCGATGCTTTTTTCCATCGGGAAGCTCTTTTTACACTCCTGGGTGCGAAGCGCGGAATAGGCAAAGAGCGAGCGCACCTCTGGCGGGCGCGACGCACCGGGGAAACACATCAACTCACTTTCCGGAAATTCATTCACTTCGGGAAGGATGCGCGGCAAGGAATCCGCCTCCCCTTTCAACCAGTATTTGAACCACCCGTGCATGTGCGTCTGGAATTCCTCAAAATACCCGTGCGGAAGATCGAGCGCCTGATAGGAGATTCTATCAGTGGCTCCGTAGAGGTCATAAATTTTTTGCGCACTGTGAAAGGAGCGGAGCATTTCCTTCGGGGTAAATGCCGCATTTTTTTCTCTCTCTGCTGTGAGGATCAGCAAAGGATTCGGAGCGATCAGGCCCAGTAGACCCCAAGTCTCGGTGAATGTGAGGCCGAAGGGAAGTGTCTCGCACCAGCAATTGTAACTCGTGACATAGGACTCGAATGTGCCAATCGAAACGACGGGAACCGAGGCTTTGACGCGCGGATCCATCGCGGAAACCCACAAGGTTTGGTTGCCTCCACCGCTTCCCCCCGTGGCGCCGATCTTTTTGCAGTCCACTTCCGGCAGTGACTCTAAAAAATCAATCCCGCGCATGTTGTCATAAAGCTGCACGCCAAGAAGTGTCTCGCCAACAGAGAGTAGGGATGTGCCTTGATGGTGGCCATGATACTCAAATTGGCCCGCTTCTGTGGATCGTTCCCCCGCGCCAATGGCATCGGGGCTCAAGACGACGAAGCCTTCTTTGGCGAGTCTCTGGCAGCGCATCGCGATGGGCGGGGCCACTTTTCCCGCTTGATGATGACCATGCATGTTGAGAATCGCGGGAAATGGTCCCGGTCCCTGAGGGCGATACAAGAGGGCTGTCACACGCAAGCCGGGGCGGCTTTGGTAAGTCACTTTCTGAATGCTGTATCCATCCTGCTCGATCGTGCCATGCTCGCGCACATCCAAATCCATGGGGCTTGAAAAGCTACCTGCCGACTTCTTGATGCTTGATTTCAGCGATTCTCGAAAATCCAACCAATCCGCCAATGTGGCTGGCGGTTGATGCGATTGGTGGAGTAACCGGGCCTCTTGACGCAAGGCTTCCTTCAAGATCGAAGCGCGCGACTCGGGCCTGATGTTTGTTTCGATAGTGATATTGTTCATGCTTGTACATCTTGGACCCGCGGTTGCTACGAGTCAGGAGAATTGTAAATTTGATAGCATACCTGCATGGCCAAGAATTTCCAATCAAAGCCCTGCCGCGTTCATCTTCAAGTAGCGCGATTAGGTTATATTTCCTGACCAGTTGAAAACCTTTGGGGTCATTTCTATTAAAGCCCATCTTTGGAGCTGACTCTCCGTCGTCAAAAGAAAATCCATGGTATTATTATCGAACCAGTCTTTTTCTGATCCACAACAAAAAAACCAATTAAATGTGCGAATAATGAGAAAATGTGCGAATATCGATTTTATGATTGCGGTTGGCGGTGTCGGCGGGTAGGGTGATGAAAGTATCTATCAAACCCCGCATTTTGGAACTATGAGCGATTTTCGACTGGCTATTTTAGGTTGCACCGTAGGCAACGGGCATCCGTATTCATGGAGCGCCATGTTCAATGGCTATGATCGCGAGATGATGACCAAAGAATGTCCCTTCCCGGGAATTCCTGTCTACCTGAACAAGGAACCGAGCGAAAATCTACGGGTGGTGGGAGCTAAAGTGACACATATTTGCTGCACTGGGAATGGGGATTTTACCGCTGAACATGTTTCCAAGTGCGCTCACATTCCACATGTGGTTCAGAAGCCAACGGACGTCATTGGCCATGTCGATGCTGTGCTCATCGCCACGGATATCGGAGACGAGCATGTCGAGCGCGCCCGGCCTTTCGTCGAGGCAGGGGTGCCGGTTTTCATCGACAAGCCGCTTGTGAACAACGCTGATGATCTCAAGGTTTTTGCGAAATGGGTCGCCGAGGGCAAGCCCATCATGTCTTCCAGCGCGATGCGTTACGCGAAGGAGTTTCACCCTTACCACCGGTCCACAAATGAACTCGGGGACTTGCGTTTTCTGAGTATCACCACGCCGAAGAGTTGGGAGGCCTATGGTATTCATGCTTTGGAAAGTGTCTACCCCATACTGGGGCCGGGATTTTTGAGTGGTCGGAATA
>CAMBAQ010000108.1 GCA_945863785.1 Chthoniobacter flavus | reverse complement strand
TCCTTCGCGCATTCCAAGTGAAGGGCGTCCGAGGCACGGAGGAAAACTTTTGCCGGAAGAACAGCGAAGTTTTTTGAGGCTTTATGGAGCAAGGCCGGAGTCACGTCGAACCAGGTCCACAAGCCCGCCATGTTGTCCGCCTCGAATTGGGAAACGAGGCACTCGTGTGTATCCGGGGCAATCTGCGACTCTCGCAACTTCCGGTGAAAGGCAGCGGCAAGTTCCAATCGACCGAGGGAAAGCGAACCGACACCTGTTTGCCTGTCAATCAACGAACGCACTTCTTGGCTGCCAGGTTCTTCCACATAATACTTCAGCAGGTAGGCGGTGTCGCAGTAGATCACAGGTCGCGCAGTGCGGAAGTTTCCCGAAGACGCGAGGTGCTGTCCATATCGGATTTCAATTTACCCGCAATAAGGGCAGCCTTGAAGGCAGGAAGCAGTTTGCGGCGTTCGCCCAATGTTTTTGGGGAAGGCTCGGCGAGTTGCAAAGGCGTGATGCGGGCGGCAGGCTTCCCATTCTCGGTGATGACGACTTCCGTATCGTGCGAGGCAAGGCGGACGTAGTGACCGGTGCGGGCATGGAGTTCGCGAATGGGGATTTGGATTGTAGCCATACTCATAAACCGTGACACGCGAGACGCAATAAGTCAACCCGCCAACGCTTTTCGAATCAGATGTCGACTCGAGGGGAGTGTTTAAAGGGCCGTGATGGTAGTGTTGATCGATTGGGACCAGCGGGTAGCGAATGTCCATTCCTCGGCTAAAATAAGGAGAGATGCCGCGTCGTGCGGGGCTTGGTCGGCTTCTCGGGTTCGGGTTTCGAGTTGATCCAAGTGGGCGTTGATTTCCTCGCACAGCTTGATCCAGTCGGGCTCGAGTTGTTTGAGTTCGGCCTGCGAGACAGCTTTAGCTATGGGCGAGGTGAGTTCGGCTTTTTTCTCCATACTAACGCTGGCATGACATGGCGGGTCGATGCTGGGGATCAGAATCTGGATTTTGAGGACCCCCCAGGTTGGGTGCCGAAATGCCCATGGTGTCCGACTAGAACCTTGCGAGGGGGCCGAGGTCGATCAATCTAGGCAGCGCTGATTGCCAGAAGCTTTTTGCGTAGCTTGGATCCAGTTTTCCGTACGAATCCTCTTAGTGCGGTAGGCAGTCCGAGAGCAAGGCCTGGCGGCGCTTGCCGAATGGTTGTGGCTATCTTTTCGACTCATCGATATTCCTTTCCATGGCCGGTGTTATCATTTCTGAGTCAATGGCCATATCCTGACTTCACTTGCCAACTAGGGCATCAAAACTTTTGAGGCAACAGGATGGGCCCTTTTCAATACAGGAATTCATCGACAATCATGCTATCACTTGCGAGCAATAAGCATCCATTTCGTGTATTGAAAATCATAATAAAAAGATGCTGTTATCGACTCAAGCCCACATCCTGTCCGGAATGACCGCCGGCGTGTTGTGATATTGGATCGTTTGTGATTATGAGTGATTCAGCTGCTTCAATTTCTCCAATCTCGGAATCTTCTGTTTCCGTTGTCATTGTGAACCACAACGCTGGCGAGGCTCTTGCTTTATGTTTGGAATCCGCCCTTTCTCAATCAAGGGAAGTTGTCCTTGTGGACAACGCCTCTGATCCTGTGGTGTTTGATGCTGTTGTAAGAAGATTTGAGGCGAATCCATTTCTGAAGATTATTCGTTTGCCGCGCAATATGGGTTTTGCTGTCGCGTGCAATACAGGTGCTGCTGCAAGTAGTGCTGCGGGCTTTTTATTCTTGAATCCCGACTGCGTTGCTCCGCCTGATCTCTTCAAAAAAATGCATCGAGCTTTGAATGCGGATTGCCGCATCGGAATGGTAGGAGCATTACTTTTGAATCCCGATGGAACGGAGCAGGGCGGTGGTCGCAGGGCTCTGCCGACACCATGGAAATCTTTTGTAAGGGCGTTCGGTCTTTGGAGATTTTTGCGCAGTCATGATTTCCACATGGAGTCCAAAGAGGCCCCGATTCGATCCATCGAGGTGGATGCGATTTCCGGCGCGTGCATGATGGTTCGGCGGGAGGCATTTCAAGAGGTGGGGGGATTTGATGAAGAATTTTTCTTGCACTGCGAGGATCTCGATTTGTGCAAGCGATTAAAAGATCATGAATGGAAGATCCTATTCAGCCCGGCAGCCATTGTTTTGCATGGAAAGGGCGTTTGTAGTCGCTCGAGACCGGTCTTTGTTGAATGTCACAAGCATCGGGGAATGCTGCGATTTTACAGCAAACACTTTCGAGCGAAATATCCCGCAGTCCTTCATGCCTTGGTTTGCGCAGCAGTATGCATGAGATTTCTGTTGGTTTCCATCAAGGTCACAATGCGGCAAAGCCCTCGTTTTAAAACGACAGTGCCAATAAGGGATCCCGATCACAATCCGCAGGGGCCCTTCGTTTCGGGGGTAGGGGTGCTGGGTGCATCGAGCTTTGTCGGACGAGAGCTTCTTCGCCTGATGTCGCGAAATGGAACCAAGGCGCTGGCTTTTTCACGGAACCCGTCCCGCTTTGGAGGATCAGCAGACTTGTTTCGGGAACTCTCGGTCGGCAGCGTTTTGGCTAGCGCACCGATTGTAAATTGGGTCTCGTTGTGCCCGGTTCATGCTCTTGTGGGTTTGCTGCCCCTACTTGAACTCGCTGGTGTGCGTCGACTGGTCGCCGTTTCTTCGACGAGCAAATTTACGAAAGTCGATTCTTGCAATGCCTCCGATCGCCGCCTCGCCGAGCGTCTTGATGCAGCAGAGAAGCACATCCAAGCTTGGGGAGAGGAGAGGGGGGTTAGTGTGTTTATTCTTCGAACTACCATGATCTACGATGGGATTCATGATGCCAATGTTGCTGCGATCGCCGGCTTTGTGCGGCGTTTCAGATGGTATCCGATTCTCGCTCCCGCTTCCGGGCTTCGGCAACCCATCCATGCTTGCGATGTCGCTTCCGCCTGCCTATCCGCTCTGAATTTAGATTTGCCGTCGGCAGACTATAATATCTCGGGTGGAGAAACATTAACCTATCGAGCCATGGTCGAGCGCATTTTTGATTCTCTGGATCTTTCTCCCTGTCTCGTATCTGTGCCTCCCGTTCTTTTACGAGTTGCCGTTCCTTTCCTGTCTTTAATTCATCGCTTCCGGCATCTTTCTTTTTCGATGTTTCAGAGAATGAACGAGGATATGGCATTCGACCACTCCGCTGCGGCTCGGGATATTGATTTTCGCCCCGCTGGCTTTATTTTGAGTGCATTGCCAACTGGTTCCGTTGATTTCAAGGGATGAGATTCTTTAACCGTAATTTTGCTCTAGATCGTTTTCTGCTGGCCTTTTTTTTGAGTTTTCTTCTGACCGTGTTGGCTATGATTTGGGATTCGAGAACGATCGACCGTACGCAGACGCCGCGGCTCTTCTGCCTTTATGCATTTTTGGCGGTTGTTTTGATTTTTAGTTTACTTCCTCAGGTTCGCCGTCGCTTGAGTTGGGATGGGCTTCGAAGTCCTTTGATTTACTCCTATGCCGCCTACGTGATATCGGTATGGGGGTCTTTCTTTTTCGCCTTTAATGTTTCAGCCGGATTCATGGATGCCTATCTGGCTTCAGCATCTTTTTTTGTTCTTTGCGCGGCCGTTGTTTTTTTTAAATCGACGCCGGCTTGGCATCAAATACTGGCCAAGGTTTCTGTCTTTACTGCGATTGTCTCCGGCAGCGTGGGACAATACCAACTTTTCACGCAAATCGGGGCTTCCTGGTACTCCAGAGATGCCCTCACGACCCTCAGCGGCCTGATGTCGAATGTGAATCTTTATGCCAGCTTTCTGATGCTGCTTTTCCCCATCTGCATTTTAGGGGTTGTCATTCTCAAGGGGTGGTGGCGGGCGCTTTCGCTGATCTCATTAGTCAACACGGCTTTTTTGCTTCTGGTATTGCAGTCTCGGGCGGCATGGTTGGGCGTTTGTGTTGCTCTCCTTTTTACTGTCGCGATCGCCTTCTTGCGACCGCGCATTCTTGGGCTCAGTCACAAGCGGGTGTACTACATCGCGTTCTTCACAGCGCTCTTTGCATGTGCCTTGGCATTCTTGATTTTTTTGGGACCCTCCCAGAACCCTTTTGCCAACCGTGTTTGGAATATTTTTTCCGATGATGTGCGCGTTGCTGATGGTGGGCGTCTTGCCGTTTGGAAAACGACCCTTCGCATGATAGTCGATCATTTTCCTTTTGGCGTCGGCGCTGGAAATTTCCCTGTTCGCCTATATGACTACCGTGGCGGCGGTGAATTGGATTTTCTGAATGGCAATCTTGAGTGGATGGAGCCACATAATGACTATCTCTGGGTGCTTTCGGAAAAGGGGCTTCTCGGTGGTTTGTCTTTTCTCGCGATCTTCTTTTTTGCAGCCCGTTGCTGCTGCCGAGTGCTTCAGCGTTGCATCGACCCTATCCACGGATGGACTGCTGTTTTATGCTTCTCGAGCGTTTTGGCCTACATGGTCAATTCGTTTTTCGACTTTCCATTGTGTAGAGTGAATCCTCAGGTTTGCCTTTCCCTTTTTTTGGCCGCGCTTGTCGTTCTTGATCGTATCACCCTGCAGCTTGCGACTCCTTTATGGCAAGAAAAGCCCGTTTATCTGAAAAGTTGCTATCTTCAATTTGTCGGTGCGGGGTTGGTTATTTTTATCGCATCTGGTCTCGCTTATTCCATTGCCACGTACACGCAGGAAAGGTACGTCGCGATGGCGCGCAAGGCACTCGAACAAGAAAATTGGGATGCGCTTGCGGCGAATTCTCGATTAGCAGCCACCCGATGGAGAACTCTGGACTGTTACGCCGTTCCAATTTGTTTTCTCGAGGGAATGGCCTACATGCGTAAAGGTGAGAACGATGCCGCAATAGCCTGTTTTGAAAAAGCGCGTTTGCAAATCCCGAACCGATTTTACATTATTAATAATCTCGGTGTTCTTTATTTGCAGCGCAGAGATTATGAGCGGGCCATTCGATTCCTCGGTTATGCTGTGGAGCATTTCCCTCATCGCTTTGAAAGCCTCAACAATCTGGCTTCATGTTACAATCAGCTTGGTGCCTATAAAAAAGCACTCTCTCTGCTAAAAAAAATTCCGCCTGAAATGGCCACGGACGAAGTTCGTATGAATCAAGACCTAGCTGTCCGCGGTATTGAGCTTCAGTCATCCTCGCTTTCAAAAAAAACACCTGTCGATCCACGATGAAAAAACGTGTCTTTGATTTTATTATAGCGCTTTTACTTTTGGGGCTTCTTTTCCCGATCTTCATTCTTTGTGCGTTGATGGTGCGCTTAGGTTCGCGTGGTCCTGTGATTTATTTTTCAAAACGTGTTGGGCGTGAGAATAGGCTGTTTCTGATGCCCAAGATTCGCACTATGCGGGTTGATACACCCCAGGTCGCTACGCACCTAATGGTTGATGCTTCCGCTTATCTCGTGCCTGCCGGGGCATTTCTTCGCCGCACCAGCCTAGACGAGTTGCCCCAACTGTGGAGTGTGCTCCGCGGCGAGATGGCACTTGTCGGTCCTCGTCCAGCGCTTTTCAATCAACACGATCTTATCGCCATGAGAACTTCAGTTCGAGTGCATGAGTTGTCACCGGGTATTACCGGTTGGGCGCAAATCAATGGTCGTGATGAATTGCAGTTACAGCGCAAGGTGGAACTTGATGAATACTATCTTAAAAACAGGTCTTTTCTTTTTGATTTGAAAATTCTAATCTTAACTCTCTTCAAGGTATTTAAAACTGAGGGCGTCAGCCATTGAACAGAATAATGAGCATTTCCAATTCCCACAACCCCATGAGTGCTTGGAAACCGGGACGTTTGAGGATGCCGATCCTTTTAGTCGCCTACATTGCGGTTTTTTTGGCTGCCTCTTATGCTGCTCTTGAATTACGCTTTGATGGAGATATCCCAGTGGCGTTTCTTGAACGTTGGTGCGAGTCTATTATTTGGGTGCTGGTTTTGAAGGTTCTTCTTCTCGGGCTTTTTGGTCAGTTTCGGAGTCTTTTGACGTTTTTCAGTTTTCCTGATGCCAAGCTGATTTTTTCGACACTGGCGCTTGCGGCAGTTATCCAGTTGATTTTCTGGTTTGTAACTGGAGGGCAATCAATGATCCCCCGTGCTGTCATTGTTGTTGATTTCGTTCTCTCGTTTTTAGGGGTGGCCGTTATGCGATCGAGTATGCGTCTATTTAGGGAGAGATTCCTTTCACGCACAAGTCGACATCTCGCCATAAGAAAACGTGTTGCGATTATTGGTGCGGGCGAAGTCGGAGCGTCCCTCGCGAGGGAAATTCAAGCTAAGCCTGGTCTTGGAATGGAGGCCGTTTGCTTTTTTGATGACGACTCATCCAAAACCGGGCTACGTA
>CAMBAQ010000107.1 GCA_945863785.1 Chthoniobacter flavus | reverse complement strand
GCCTCGCCACTGCCGTCGCGTATGCGAGACCAGGTCGCGGCATATTCGG
Source organism: Chthoniobacter flavus (assembly GCA_945863785.1). Lineage (GTDB taxonomy): Bacteria > Verrucomicrobiota > Verrucomicrobiia > Chthoniobacterales > Terrimicrobiaceae > UBA967. The sequence continues at coordinate 6,393 of CAMBAQ010000107.1, read as the reverse complement.
CCATATCGAGGGCATAGCGATCCAACTCCACCTGTCTCGCCACTTCCGTCTGCCGTTCCTTTTCACCCTCGGGGAGCAGTTTCACTGCCTCGGCGTAGTCCGATAGCATGGCCGGTAGCTCCTGTGCGATGGCGCGGGCTTCGATGAATTCCAAATCCGACAGCGCGGCGGTGGCGTTGTCCCAATCCTCGACTTCCAAAAAATGCTCGACCGCGTGGCGGCGGACATACCAGCCGGGTTTAGATCTACCATGGGCAAGGGCCACACGGCAGAATTCCGCCAAGAGTTTTCGGCCTTTGGCTGGGCTCACGGCAAAATCATTGAAATTAAGATCTTTCGTCAGCCATTCCGCTACGGATTTATGGTAGAGGGCGATCGTCTCCTCGCTATTAGATCGCGTGCGGCGGGAGAGGAGTTGGGCGAGTTGGCGAAGGAGTCGCGGCAATTCCTCGTCAGGATCGAGACCGCTTGCCTCGGCGAGTTCGACTCGGGAAAGAGGCTCGGCAGCCGTGCACATTATTTGAAGGAGAGGCTTGGCTTTTTTGTAGGCTGTATCTCCCGCTTCCGTGCCATCGCGGCCAAAAATGCGCCGGAAGAAATCGAGGTAGAGTCCATCGAGGCCTCTCGGCAAGGCATCGAGATTGGCAAAGGAGTAGAAATCGCGGGAGATGCCATCGAGGGCATTAACAGCGTAGAGAAAATTACCCGAGCATTTGCGGGAAAGGCTTTCGACGACTGCGTCCGCACCCATGCGGGACTCGACGAGACGTTCGGCGAGGGAGGGTTCTTGAAGCCGCTGGCCAATGTAAGTGGCTAGGTCCTTGATGTTGCGCGGATCTGATGCATCGATGCTCTTGGCACGCAGGCCGCTCAGGCGCTGGATCACGGCCGGTTCGTTGCGAGTGGTAGCCATAATGCGAAGCCACGCGGGAAGACGCTCAAGGCGGCTCGCAAGGACATCAACGATATTCGTGGCACCGGTGTGGCCGAGCGCTTCGTCGAGGGCATCGACCAAGATATAGCGCACGCCTTCGTCGGGTGCGGGAAGTTTTTGAAGCGGGTGGAGGATGCCTTCCAAAAATGCCCCGCCGGGATCCGTCTCGCAGCGCTTGTCCTCGAGCGCTTCTTTCACCGATGGCACCTCGATTTGCTGGGCATAGGCGGGAATGCGGCTGGCAATCATGGCCGCAAGGCTCTGCACAAACTTCGCGGGGCGGAGGGTATCGATTTCGTTCGATTGGCAGCAATGGTAGCCTATGACCTGTCCGTCGGGGTTCGCATGGACGAGTTGGGCCACTATGCTGGACTTGCCGGCGCCGGGATCGCCTGTGATCAACAAGGCGCGTTCATCCGACTCGAAGCGCCAGAGGTCGATCTCCTCGAAAAGCCATTCCCGGCCGACAAATCCTCTGCGCTTGCTCGCCATATAGTCCGAAAAATCCAGCGGTCGCAGGCGATCCTCCCATGCACGATAGCGAACTTTTCCAGCGAGAGCATCGCGAATTCCTGCGACAAGGCGCTCGAAGCCCCGTCGATAATACTCTTCCGAGTCGCGCCACCCCGTGAGGTGCACGTAATCGAGGCGGTAAATGATGAATGGTGGTTCGCACGGAACGACCATCGCGGGCACAACGGGAGTGGGCGGACTGCTCGTGCGGGCGAATGTGAGTTCATCAAGGCACACGCTGTCCATGGCACCCGACTCACCCGCGCGCCTGACGGCATGAGGGCTGAGAATGCTCACGACAACCTGCGCTTTGCGAAGGCCATTCTCGATCTCCTGCTGCCACATCGAGCCGGAGCCGATTTTTTTGACATCCATCCAGACCTCGTATCCAGCTGCCTCAAGATCCCGCTCCAAACGCTCGGCAACATCCTTTGCATCCCGCCGTCCGTAGCTGAGGAATACTTTAGGCTTTGTAGATCCGCTAGCCGCCTCTAGACCCGCAGGCGATACTGATAAAGCATTGGCGGGCATTGTTTCGGCGAGAACCGGTGTCCTCGCCACTGGCATAGGCTCAAAACGCTCCTCGCACGATACACACTCCCACTTGCATGCCTTTTCTTTCCATATCAGATCGCTTGAAGCACATTTTGGGCAAACAATTCCCTCAAATCGCTCCTCGCAGGCATTACACTCCCACTTCACAGCTTTGGATTTCCAAGTGGTGTCGGTCGAGGAACAGTGAGGACATTTCATGCCAGTGAGTTTTAAAAAATCTGGTTACTAACGCGGATGCTAATTCAGTAGCTTATTCGTATTCTTTCCAGAGCACATAATCGACTTCTTGAACATCGCAGTCGAGTTTGCTGGCAAGGTCGCGCACATCGAGTAGATATCGCTTGTATTCAGATACCGTGAATTGTGTCTTGTCTTTGCCGTAAAGGACTTTCCAATTTCTAAAATCGATAATGGCATACTCATCTGGATAACAGAGAGTAAAAATCGCCGAGGCAACACCAATGCCGACGCCAGGGATCGCCAATAAAATGGCAATCTGGATAGCCAGAAGCTTATCTTTATCTTCGTGTTTTACTCGCCAGAAAGCGCCTGTAAGCTCTTTGATCAACTCAGTGGAGTTGCCAACTCTATGCTTTTCAGTCCGGTTTCTTTGCTTGCGTAGTTTCCAGTTAATAACGGCATCGAATGTAGTGATGGTCAAAAAACCATAGGTCTCAAACTCATGCCTGACGAGGCTACGAAGACTCAAGATTTGAGTCCATTCAGAGTTCGAGGAAACAATAAGCGATTGGTGCTTGGCTTTAAGATTCTCGATATTCATCGATTTATGCACTAATCGTCTCAATCGCGTTCACATCGGCATCATGAAAATAGTCAGAGAGGTTTTCATCTCGATAGAGCCTTTCAAATTCGTCGACTCGTCCACTGTTTACTCTTAATGTTTTCATATTGCTTATTTTTGTTTGTTTATTGTTTCTCCCAACCCTTCTTTACATTTTCCTTCACTGCGGCCTCGAAGAGCTCGCCGGCGCGTTTTTCGTTGAGGGCGTATTCGGTAGAGACTTTGAGTGGTTCCTTGCGCCCTGCGGAGAAGTCGGTGAAGCAAACGATATATGGCAAAGTGTCCTCGCCGCCTCGTTTGGCTAAAATGAACTTCCGCACCGCATCCTTGCCTTTGCGGTAGACTTGACGCTCGACCATTTCGGTTTCGGAAAGTTCGACTGGCTCTGGCGGCAATGTGGCGGTTTCCAAAGCTTGGGCGATTCTGGCTCCACCGGCGCCGATAGATTTATCTTCGCGTAGTTTCGAAAAGGCGGGAAAGACGAGCCTGGGGCATGGCCCCACACCGGCATAAATCCATTCGCCGTTCTTTTCGTTCCAACTGAAAGCTTGTGAGCGCACGGGGCGGCCATCAGTGCGCTGGTGAATCCAGTCCTCGCCTTCCACTTCGACTATGAGTTCAGGTTTCACAAAGTGAACCTCGCGACCCTCGGAGTCGTTCAGCAAAACAGGCGGAGCGACTTTCATCCCCTGCAACTTCACAAGCAAATCGACGGACGTTTTATCATCAAGGCCTGAGCCTATGCGGGCGAGACTCTGATAGACTGTCTCGCCGTCCTTTTCTGGATAGGTCAGACCCACAAGCAGATTGCGCACGCCGATCTTGCCGTCGAAGGAACCCTCGACATAGCCCATGATGGCGGCATCAATGGTGAGGCGCGGCTTGATCTTCGAGAAGTCGCGCTCTTTTTCATTGCGAACGACAATCCCCTCGCCTCCTTCCGTGAGCACTTGCTCGAACATTTGTTCAACATCGTTACCCGAGCACCATCCACCGCGAGCGCGGTGCACAGAAAGGTTGGAGTCCTCACCAAATATTTCTGCCAGCGTATCCCACTCGGCCTCGAATGTCCCTTCATCCTCTCGCTGGTCCTTGCCCGAGAGCATCAAGATATCCAAGAGCGCGAGGCGGAGATTGTCCGCAAGGCCTTGCTCTGTGGAGAAGGAGGCATGAGTAACTCCAGCAATGCCGGGACGTGGCTTGCCTTTTTCCGTAGGCAGATAGAGTTCGCCACGGAAGAGGGCTTTCTTGATTCCCTTTTTCTTGAGCGCATTCGCCGCATCTTGAAGAGCCTTCAAGCCGATACGGGCACGACCCGAGGGAGCCGAAAATGTAAAAGCCTCGACAGCTTCATCGTAAAAAAAGAGCACGCCCTCGCCGTCATATTTCTCGGACCAATGAACTCTCTGCACCCCCGCGTAGCGCTGTGAAACATCACCTGGCGCGAGTGCTTTGAATGAGCGACTCAGGGCCTCCTCGTATTTCGTGGCGGTACCGAGAAGGATCGGATCGGCCACACCGTCGGTCTGCGCGATCGAATAGTTGCCGGATTTCTTAACGAACTTGGAATTATCAATGACCATGATTTTTTAAGCGGGAAGTTTGAGTTCTTGGTTCGAGAGCAACACGAGAAGGCGATAGGATTCATCCTCTCCGACCTCGCCGTGAAGGAATGCGCGATACGGGCTACCTTTTTCTTTCAAGACAAGGGGCAGGTTGCCCTTGGGACCGGCTCCAAGTACGGCAACAGAGTTTTCGTTTTGAAGCTTCTCCACCAAGCCACGCAAAAACTCGTGCCCCAGCCCGTCCGAGTGCACAATCTGGTAAACAGCTCGGATCACGAAGCTCGTGAGCGCTTCCTCAGCCGACATCAACTTGCCCACCTTCAGCGGCCGCACATCATTGATATTTGCAGCACGGTTCGTGCGTGGGCGGCGTTCTTTTTCCGCCCCATCAACGCCAAGCACGACCTCGATCTCCTCGAAGTCCTGGACGACTTCCCCGGCGTCATTCAAAAAGGCAGGACAGAGCAGATCAGTATCCGCAACCATTCCAGCCATCGAAAGGTCCAGCTCTGGGTCGCTCTTCACAAGATCGTCCGCTGTAAAAGTAGCTGGATTCACTTTACTGGTGGCATTGAAAATACGCGCGGTGATTACGCTACCTGAGGAGGTGCGTCGCTGTATCACTGGCTCCGCCTTGGCGCGCTTTGGTGACTGCAGCGGCAGGCGAGCCGTTTTTCCCTCATACTCCAAATGAATCGTCGTGTTCATAAATTCGTCTCCTACATCATCGCAAAATCCATTTCCTCATCCTCAGCCGCTCCAGAGTCGGCATCATCCGCGTCGAAGAGTTCATAAGGAACCACCTTGCCGACAAACGGACTGTTCTTGGGGTAACCTACGAGAAGGAAAACTCCCCCATCCTTCACCAGCAAATAGGCCTCTTTCCGCTCGGGCGATTTGCGGTAGGAAAACCATGTGCGGTAAAGCCCCTTTTCCAAGCCACCATCTCCAGTCAAGGGATAGACATCCGTGACACAAAAAGTGGCCAGCGCGAGTAAGGGAGAAGGTTCCAGCGGCGCTGCCTCGTCAAAAGAACTGGGCAAGATTTCTCTCACCTCCCCATCGTAAAGCACCTCCTCTTTGTCCAACGGTGTCCCCTCCGGGTCGAGACGCTCCGTGGATATTGCAGAGGCAGGCACGGGATGGCCATCCGCCGTCAAATACCCTCGCTCCAAAACCTCATCGCCTTTCACAACGAGACGCTTGAGGCTTCCATAAAGATCCTCCTTCGTGACCTTCTTGGCTAATTCGTAGGAAGCTGACTTCCCGTTCACTGTAAATGCGATCGATGGCATAGGACTTTCAGTTTAAATGGATCAAAAATCCCGTCTTACCCCTCGGGACTCCAACCAAGCCGCTGTTTCTTGTTGAGTGTTTAGCGTGGCGATATCCAGCAAGGTCCCATTACTGGAATCCAGCGGATGCCCAGTGAGGTCGTAACCTTTCTTTTCAAGGACCTCCAAATTGTCATGCCGACCATTCTCTGCAGCGGCAACAGCGCAATCAGCCTGAGACGCATCATAAGCACCTAGGATTTTTTCGAAGACTTCTGGCTTCGAGTGGATCGCTGCTAGAATGCAAACCCCACCGGTCATGTCGTTGCCATCGGCTTTATCCCATTTCCACTCGGCTGACTTCAGATTCTCATACAGTTTCGGATTTTTTTCTGCAGCAATCAAAGCCGCATCGCCAATGAGTTGAGCAATCTCTTGCTCCAACCTGCCATAGCCCTCGGTCGCCCACCCCCATATTTCTGGAGAACAATTTCCAGCAATCATCAACAAATCCTCCGAAAATGGAGTATCCGCTCCAGGGATTTCTCCCTCGCGCATGCTTTTCAGAGCCGAAAATTGATCTTTGAGAAGAAGTTTGAGATAGATTTCACGCCCAAATTCTTCGCTGGTACCGAGAGTCACTGCCACGGACACTTCCGGATTTACATCAACTTGTTGCAGAGCGATTTCCTCCAGCTGTTTGCGCTCGGCATCAGTTGGCGAATCTGCATCGAGCATTCCGTAGATTTT
>CAMBAQ010000106.1 GCA_945863785.1 Chthoniobacter flavus | reverse complement strand
ACGATCGCTTCCCCACGGCGATTCGGGATATTGGAGGGAAGTGAAGAAAACTCCATCTCCCGACAAATCCGGGAACTTATTGAAGATAGAAAGGGGCACGTAGGGTCTGAAATGTGTCGCAACGCTGAGGTTGGAATCCGCTGCGATTTCTAAAGGCTCGGCACCGGATTCGAGTAAAAGTGTTAAATCTTGGGCAGTTAGGTTGCTGCTAGGTGAGCGCAGCATCCATCGTCCCTCACTCAATCGCCCGAAGGCCAAAGCCTCAACAAAGTGCGTCCCCACCCAACCCGAGGCATTTGCTATGAGGAGTGGGTTCCATGGTTCATCGGATAAAAAATCCATCGTTCCATTCTCCAAAAGCAAACGCCCTGCAGGCAATCGGGCCTGGAGATTCGTAAGAGTGAGACGGCCTGTGGGAACTGGGGATTTCAATGTGCCACGAAGGTTCAGATCCCACGATATTTCTCCAACAAGGGGGGGGCTTCCGACCCGAACAGGTTCCTTTGAGGTCACGGACAGATCAAGGGTGCCTTGTGATGCCGGTGAGAAAATCGACAGCAAGGAAGACAGCGAATCCCAAACCGGTGACTGCGACGGTTCGAATGAAAACAAGGGCGTGATATGGAGATCACCAGGGATCACGGAATCCACGAATTCCACGGAACCACTGAGAAGGGAGTTCGGTAAATCGCCAGCGGAATGCAGTCGCATATCAGCGAAAAGGGACGCCTTCGGATTCATTTGGAGCGGGATTTTGACCCCATTGAGATACAGATCCCATTTCGGCAGCCAGGCTTGAGGGAACTGGCACGAACCACTGATCTGAAATCGACCAGGGGCGATCTCGCCGACACATTTTTCGACCCAGAGGGTATCCCCCACGATAGTGGCTTGCGCGTCGACTTTATCGATTCTCGAGGGAAGCGCAGCGAGAGAAAATCCCGCCTGCTTGAAGCTGGCCGCTCCATTGATCACTGGGTTGGCGAGGCTGTTAGAGAGTTTTAGGTTTCCAGAAACCGATCCACTCAGGCCGCGAAGAGATGGAAGAAGGGGCCGGAGAAGAGCTAGGTCGGTTTGCGGGAAGTCCACCCAAGCCTCAATGGGGGCATTGATATCCACGATGGTGAATTTGCCATCTTCATTTTTATTAAGAGCAAAGGGAAATTTCGCTTCGGCTTGGACAGGACTCATGCCCTCTTTTTTGAAAATGGCGCGCAGGGATGCGGCGCCATCAAGAGTTTTGAAATTCACATCCATGGTAGAATGTTGAACTGGGGATGCACTTTCGAAGGTGAAGTCACGCAAAGTGAGATCGGCATCCGCCTTGCAGTCGCCAGCTGGACCGAACGCCTCCGCGCGCATTTTTACAAATCCGCGCAAGGGAGATTTCTGACCGGCTAAAAGCATGAGATCCTGAAGGTCGATTTCGTTGGGCGTGGCTGCTTGGAGGTAGATATTTTTGTGATCCAATATCGAGGCAAGCCAGTCGGCATCCCCCCAGATCGCAAAGGGATCGATCGGCACAAATGCGGCACCCGTCAGCAAGGGCTTCGAGTTGGCGCTGATTTGAATGTCTTTAACTGTCAATCCGGCGGAAGTGATAGAGGCGAGCGAACTCAGATGAAGTTTCTCGCTTTCGATTTCCAACGTCGAAAGGTCTATGTTTTGAGGGGAATAGGTGCCAACGAATCGGCCAGTGAGTCCTGCTGGGGTGAGTTGGGATGTGAAACGTGAGAGTTTCAGATCGTAGGAACCAGTGTGCCCGTTTGCTGACCCTTCCCCTCGCCAAAGGATGCCGAGCGCGCCTCCATAGATGAAATCCGCACCTTGCTCGTTGAACGGACGCAAATACGAAGCGAGATTGGTGAGGTTGGCATTCAGTTCCGCCGTGTAGGCATGAGGGGCCGCGAGATCAGCGGTTCCCTTGGCTACGATCAAGTCCTTGCCGGAATGAACCTCACAGCGAACAAGTTCGACCATCTTTTTTCGAAAGACCATGTCCAACTGCATTTGATCAAGAAGCAGTTTTTTGTAGGCGACATCGCTAGCCTGAATTCCCAGAAAGCCATCCAACTCTCCGTCCCTGCCGCTCAGTGACCCTTCCGCTGTGAGTTTGCCAGAGGTCTCGCCTAAAGGAACCCCGAGTAACCCTGTGAGCTCGCCGAGTTCCTTCATGTTGGCTCGGATATTCACCAAGAATGGAGCTTCCATGATTTTCGACCAACCTTCTTCCAGTGAGACCTCACCATTCAGGGTGACACGATTTTCTTTTTGCTGGAGATCGAAATTGGAAATCAGCAATCGGCGGTGAATCAAGCTAGCGCCGATATCGAGAGTTTCCCACCCACGATCATTCCATCGAAAATCACTAGCAAGAATGTGGACTGAGGCCTCGGCATCCACTGGATGGTTCCCATTGCCGCGAAATGTCAGTCGCCCCTCGGACAAGCAGCCTTGAGCTTTCCCTGACAGATTGAAGAGCTCAGGGAGCTCATCCACGGTGATGTCCGATGCGATGGCGGCCACATCCCATACCCAACCGCTCGGACTTTTCTGAAATTGGATATCCCCGCGCAAGGCACCTCCATAAAGCTGTGTTTTGAAGCTGATAGAAGGCGCGAGGGCCGCATTAGGTCCCAACGATATCTCCTCAATCAAAATGTCAGGGAGGAGTTGCATGTTAGCGAGCCTGAAGCTGCTTTTCCCCAAACTTGTGTCCGCAGCAAGAGGTCCAAGAAACTTTTTAAATCGCCCGATCTGGATATCCAGACCCGTGAGATTCAGGTAACCGGGCTCGAAGTTGTTCAACTCTAGGTCCAGACCTTCCAAGACACATCGGCTATCCGCGCCCATCAATTCCACACGTGACTTGGCTATAACAATGGATTCTGGCGTTTGACTTTCATCCACGAGGAGTGAAAGCAAACCGGCGGGGGTATCCAAAGGCGTCGGATCTGAAGTTCCGTCATCCTCGGGTTGCCGTGGATCAATCAGACAATCCAGATTCAATACCGACACCTTTCGAATGAGGTCTTTCGGATTTGAATAAAGAGCGAAAGGGCCATTCCATAGGACTTCCATTCGCTCGATTGTCAGAAACTGGCGTGTGAACTTAGGGTTTTTCTGTGTGATGGATAGCCCCTCGATAACCAGCGGACTTCCGATGCCCGCGCGCACGGAGTCGGCGTGGAATTCCATCCCTCTCGAGGCGCATAAAAATCCCAAGCCATAGCGGAAAGCAAAAGACAGAATCGACGGATTCAGCATGGCAAGCCCCATAAGGACGCCTGTGAGCAGGATAAAAAAACGTTTCATTCAAAAAAATCTAGCCGGTGCAATCGACGGCATTACCCTCAATATAGACGATATTACGCGTTGCAATCCAGCTTGCGAAATCAATTCCCGCAGGAAGATTGAATATTGTGAATTGTATAGTGATGGGCATAGTCATCACACCTTACCGTATTTTTTGCACATGCGCATCGCCCGTTGGTTTATTTTTGGACTTCCTAGCCTTTTGATCTTGCTGGTTTGTGTTTCATTTTGGAATGAGACCCGCCTTTCTAAGGAAAGAAAAAATGAGATGACGCTCGGCTTGATGGGAGAACCCGCCTCTCTCAACCCGATCCAGCAAGCCGATAGCGCTTCATCGGAGGTCGCGAGTTCCATATTCAATGGTCTTCTCAAATTTAGCCCCGAACTAGAAATCATAGGTGATCTTGCCCAGACGTGGAAACTCGATCAGACAACAACCCTTTTTTGCCGCGATGCAGCAGCAGCGGAGAAGATTGCGTCCCAATTGAAGGATTGGAAGAACGATTGGGCAGGTTGGACGATCGAGAGTGTTGCCGTCGCGGGGCGCACCGCACTATTGAAATTCCGCGAACCCGGGTTAGTGACTTCTAAGGAGATCGTTTCGCGCCTGGTCGCTGAAGATTTGGCGCCAGTATCGAATCTTCGCATCGAGTTGAAAGAAGGTTCTCGGGAAACGCTCAAGAAGCTCAAAAACGCATTTCCAAGCTCAGCGATCATTCGCGAATGGGTGGAGTCTGGGGGCGCTTTTGAAATTACCACCGATCCGGGGTTCGTTCCTGAACTCGAAAAGTGGCTCGCCGCTAATGGCGGAGGCACGATCAAGGAGTTGGAAAAAGTCTCCTTTCTGGCCGAGCCTCAGGTCACCTTCAAACTTCGCCCCGACGTAAAATGGCATGATGGCGCCGCCGTGACCTCACGCGATGTGAGTTTCACCTACGAGGCCATTATGGACGATGCCACCGCGTCACCTCGCAAGCCGGATTTCGATTTGATCCAGAGCATTCAGACGCCAGATCCCCAAACGGCCATAGTCACCTACCGCAAACCCTACTCCCCTGCCCTAGAGAGCTGGATGATGTCTATCCTTCCATCGCATCTGCTGGAGGGAAAACCTCAGAGTTGGTGGGCCGAGAATTTCAATCGCTGCCCCGTGGGGACCGGGCCATTCATTTTCGACCACTGGAAGACAAACGAACTAATCCATCTGAGGCGCAACCCGCATTACTTCAATGCTCCTGGGCCCTGGGTCGACGGGATTGTTTACCGCTTCATGCCTGATCAACTGACGCTCCGCCTCGCTTTTGAGACGAGACAGGTGGATTTTTGGAGTGCGGCTCCCTGGACTGTATCGTCGTTTAAGGAAAACCCGCTTTTCGAAGTCTTTACCGAGGCGTCCTCGACCTACAACTACATTGGATGGAATCTGAAGCGGCCCCTTTTTCAGGACCCACGCGTTCGTCAAGCACTAGCCCACGCGGTTGATGTTCCCTCGATGGTACGCTTCATTCTTTACGGACGGGGCCTCCAGAGCACTGGTATTTTCACTCCGAAAATGTGGTTTTTCAACCCCGAGGTGGCGCCATTTGCTTTCGATCCGGATAAAGCCAAAAGCCTCCTAGCCGAAGCCGGTTGGAAACCAGGCGCCGATGGTATTCTGGAAAAAGACGGTCAGCGTTTTAGTTTCACCCTCATCACGAATAACGGCAACGAGGCCCGCCGAGACATCGCCACCCTCACCCAAGACGGACTGAAAAAAATCGGCATCGAAATGAAGGTCGAGCTCTACGAGTGGACTGTGTTTTTGAAAAACCACGTCAACAAAGGCGATTTCGACGCCATCGTTTTGGGGTGGTCACTCGGCAATAGCTTCGATCAATACCAGATTTGGCACTCGTCTCAGACAAACCCCGAGCAACTTAATGTCGTTGGTTACAAAAACCCAGAAGTGGACAACCTGCTGGAAAGCATTCGCCAGGAATACCGACGCGAAAAAATCATCGAGACCGCCGGACGCATGCAAAGCCTGATCTACCAAGACCAGCCCTACCTCTTCCTCTTTGTGCCAGAAGGCTCGACTGTGATGTGGAAGAACGCCTACCGCATTCGGCGACCAGATGGGCATGGCGGATGGATCGATGAACCCATCGCCATCACCAAAGCAGGGACATTTTATTGGTCTGAGTGGTTTTATCGTCCCGAATTTGCCGATCGACTTCCCGCTTTGAAATAAATTGGGATCGGGCTTTAAAGTTAAATTCTGGCGTATTCGCAAATTCCAAGGAGCAACTTTAATAAACTTCTTTCATTTAGATCGCATTTATCTAACATCACAGATGCGCTCCCCCAATGGACACAACAGCTCAACCTCATACAGACCAACCATCTCTCGTGCGTTTCTGGGGAGTTCGAGGTTCTTTGCCAACGCCGGGGTCATCCACAGCACGCTATGGCGGCAATACGACTTGTCTCGAATTACGAATCGCAGGCGAGATCATTATCATTGATGCCGGTTCTGGAATTAGTCCCTTGGGAACTGCTCTGATCGACGAGTTTGGGATGAATCCTATTTCGATAGCCCTCCTCAATACCCACACCCACTGGGACCACATACAAGGATTTCCGTTTTTTATTCCTGCCTACATGCCGCAAAACCGAATTCGTGTTATCGGTCGTGACCCATCCCCGAAATCACTCGAGTCGATTTTTGGAAAAATGATGGATGGCGATAACTGTTTTCCGATTCCTCTTGAGGGTATGAAGTGCAAGATCACATTCGATCATTTACTCCCCGACGGTCAGAAGGAATATGCCCTTGAAAAAGTGAAATTCTCCACCTGCCCGACGAACCACCCCGGAGGTTGCTTGGCTTATCGATTTGATACACCAACAGGCAGCTTGGTTTTTCTATCGGACCACGAAACGGAGGGTCCCGACGAACCTCGTATTATCGAATTCATCAAGGGTGCCGATATTCTGATTGCCGACACCCAATACACACCAAAAGAAATCGAAACCCGTCGTGGCTGGGGACACGGTTGCTTCCGTAGTGTTGTTGCCTTGGCTGATACAGCTGGAGTGAAAAATCTCTACATGACCCACCACGATCCGGCTCATAACGACGATTTCATGGATCGGATGCTGACTGATGCCAAAGGGTTGGTTCCCGCGAACTCCAAAATGAACGTCTTCGC
>CAMBAQ010000105.1 GCA_945863785.1 Chthoniobacter flavus | reverse complement strand
GAGGTTTATGGTGCTGCTCCGAATGCCTCTTCGAGTGAGATGAAGCGTTGGTCTGAGGACAAGGATCCGACCATTCGCCGGAAATTGGCGACATATTATATGGCGCGCCTTGAGGCGCGTCAGGGAAACGCGAAAAAAGCAGCGAGCTTACTTGAGGCGTTGATCGCCGAGCCCGCCTCGAACCCACTCGCCTCAGAAACCACTCTCGAGTTGGCCGCGCTGCGTGTTCGTCTCGGTCAATCCAGCGAGGCACTCGCGCTGCTTCCGGCGCAGGGCGTTTCACCCTATACGGATTTCCTTCGCGGTATCGCTCTGGAACAGCAGGGAGATCATGCTCTCGCTGCATCGGCATTTTTGCTCGCCGCGACTAATCCCGAAATGGCGGAAGGCGCCCTATTTAATGCCGCTATTTGTGAGCTTAAGGGTGGCAATATCCCTAACGCGGCTCTGGCCGAATTGGAAAAAAAATACCCTTCCAGCCCGAGGATTCCAGCGTTTCGGCTTCAAGAAGCCTTCTCTCTCGCCAGAAATGGAGATCCTAAAGCGACCGATATTCTCACAAAGCTGGCGGAATCCGCCCCCTCCGACATTGCGCAAAATGCCAGTTTGGCCCTCGCTGAGTGGAAGTACCAGCAACTCGACTACCCTGCTGCGGCTTTGGAACTTCGGCGCATATCTTCGAAGGGCCACTCGGACCGCGAAGCCGCCCTGGGGGTATTTTTATCGGCTTCGGGTGAACCCGATACCACTCCCCAAGCGATCGAGTCTGCGCGGGCTTTTCTTGTGAACTTTCCAGATACCGAATCTGAGCCATTAGTGCGAATGAAGTTAGGTGAATTGCTTTTCCTTAGTGGAGATTATTTCTCCGCACGAGTTGAGTTGGAGTCCCTTGCCAGAAAATATCCGGTTTCCGATTTCGAGGCACCTGCGCTCTTTTTGGCTGCTCAAGCCGCATCACGTATTCCCGAAGAGGCAGCCACAGCGGACGCCATGGTTCTTTTTGAGGAAGTTGCGGCGAGAAATGGGTCTTTTTCGAGTCGGGCCAGGCTCGAGCAGGCGGCCATCCTTGCGGCTCAAGGTAAACCCCTCGAAGCGAATCTGGTGATTGATAAGGTTCTTTCCTCTTCGCCCGACCACACGCTGAAGGCGACGGCTTTGATCGAAAAAGGAAAAAACTTCTACACTCAGGGAAGCCAGGATCCCTCCAACTATAAATCGGCCATTGAGGTCTGGAAGCAGGTGGCCAGCGAAGAAGCCTCTGATCCCGTTTGGCGCAACCAGGCACTCACGCGAATCGGCACCGCTCTCGAAAAAAGTGGTGACGATAATGGTGCGACGGCCACGTATTATGAGGTTTTTAAGCCTTCTTCCAGAGCGACGTCTGAGTTCTTTTGGTTCTACAAAGCGGGATTCGCCGCCGCTCGCATTTTTGAGACGCAGCAAAAGTGGAGTGAAGCCATCCGAGTCTATGAGATCATGGCTGCAAGCGAAGGTCCGCGTGCCGCCGAGGCAAAAAAACGCATCCAGCAGATTCGCCTCGAGCACTTCATTTGGGACGGTGAGTGAGCTTACTCTTTAGTTTCTAGATGCAGCGCTGTTGAGGTGTTTAAACCTCCATTTTATGAGTCGATCGGCATCGCGGAAGATCTCCTCGGGGGTGCTGGCGAGCATGACGATGATGGTTTCTGTGCCTTTGTATTTCGACGTGGCAACAAGGCATTTGCCTCCGCGATCGGTATAGCCACTCTTGAGACCATTGAAGTAAGCGGGCCAATGGTAGAGGAGCATGTTTGTGTTTTGTAATAAATCGGTACGCCCATCGTTGTGGTTGAATGGCACATCCCGTAGGGAGGCATAGTATCTAATGAGGGGGTCGCGGTAGGCGTGGTAAGCGATGATCGCGGTGTCTCTGGCTGTCGAGTATTGACCATCAAAATCCAACCCATGGGGATTAAGGAAAAGAGAGTTTTTAGCACCGAGATCGCGCGCTTTTTGATTCATGCTGGAAATAAAGTCCCCATACGATCCGCGGCCTGATCCTGCCAAGACGCTTGCAGCATCGTTCGCGCTGGAGACCAGCATGGCTGCGAGGAGGTCCCTTTTTCGGTAGTGATCTCCCGTGCGGAGATAGAGTTTGGTAGGTGGCTGCATTTCGTCCCATACAGATACCGTTGCGGACCGATCCAGTCCGCCTTCCTCGATCACCTCGATGGCGGTCAGGAGTTTTTGAGTGCTGGCGACGGGCATTTTTTTGTCCGCGTTTTTTTCGTAGAGCGTCTTGCCTGTAACGGCGTCGATGATGATTGCGCTACCGGCGCGAATCTCGGGGGCTTCCGATCTGAGATCCCCCGATGTCATCGGTCGGGCCACGTGTGCCGCTGGTCGGAATCCCGGTTCGACTCGTGAGTCTGGTTGTTCCAGTGAACACCCGGCAATCCCTGCAAAAACGGCAGCAATCAAAGCCGACCGTCGTGAAATAGTGGTTTTCATAATCGGTAACGAACTTTGGATTCACCAGCTCCGCAATGGCTCGGCCTTGAAAGTAGGTGATTTCGGTAATGAGGAAAAATTTGGGGTTATCCCCCCAATGGATGCGGCCCGAATCCCTAACTAAGTTTGCTCCATGGAAAACAATAACAACTCGGATATGGGCACGGAAAATGAAGAGGATCAGGTGGCGGTGGCGCGGCCGTGGTTGACGGTCTTTCTTCTTCCAGCATTAGTCGTCGGAGCTTTGGCTTTGCTGATTTGGGGAGTCATCGTGACGACAGGAATCGCACAGGCTGGGGGAACTGTAACACTGCTTTTCTTTGATCGAAACGGAACCGCCCTCACCCCATCTCAAGTGAGATTGCTCTCCAATAACAACGGAGCTGGGTACAATAGTGACTTTCTGCTGAATCCCACAAATATGAGGGCGATCAGTAGCGGGCCGCTCTACACCTCGGGATCGAACCTAGCATTCAATATCCCGTCTCAGGCTGTATCTCTGGCATTCAATTGGCCTACGCTACCGAATGGATTCAGCCTCGTCATACTGGATAATGGTGGCGTGGGATTCTCGGCGGGTGGAACGTATAACTTCACCTACCAAGCGGCACGAGACACCAAAAAGAAACTCGATGCTGCTCTGGCGGCTCGACCCGAGTACGTGGCCTCAGCCAAATTCAATACAACCTATCAGGCCGCTTCCACTCAGCTTGCTAGTGTGGATGCCTACAGTCCTGAATCAGCTAAGGGAAAAGCCGGTCAACTCGCATTGGATAACCTCGCCGTCGCCTATGATGTGCTTCTGGCGGAGTATGGTCCGGTTTTCGCCGCCAAAAACAAGGCGACGCTTCCCCCATGGCTCGGCTTTACGGTTGATACTGTTTCGAATTACCAAGCGAATCTCGATCTGGCCGCCAGTCTAGCCGCTCCCTACGGATGGATTCGCGTGGTGTTTGATGCAGGCCAAGGCCCATCGACCTATACCAACCTGGTTAATTACGCTAAAACCAAAGGACTGAAGGTGCTTGGTCAACCGGTGGACTCCACCTACGACAAGGGCTACACCCGGGCTCAATACAAACAGCGTTTCATCGATTTCATTACCGCCTTTCCTCAAATTGATGCGTGGGAAGTCGGGAATGAGGTCAATGGATCTTGGTTGAGCAGTGAAATCGGCGTCAAAATCGCCGATGCCGCCGCCGAGGTCAAAGCGCGGGCACCCGGCAAGTTCACGGTTCTGACGCTCTTTTGGCAAATCAACACCGATTCGCTTGCTAACTCGATGTTCACTTGGATCAATACCAACCTGCCAGCCGCCACGCGCGCCAATATCGATGTGGTGACCTTTTCCCAATATCAGGAGCAGGCACCCATGGGGGTTGTTTTTGACCAGGTGATGAAAACCATGCGTGCGGAATTCCCGACGCAGAAAATCGGCCTTGGGGAATTGGGTTACTGGATTCCCGGACAACAATTCTGGTGGGCCTACAATCAGACGGATACCACCGCAGCGAAGCGGGCTGTTGCAGCCCAATACTACAACGCCGCCTTGGCTTATCCTGGAAGTATCGGCGGTGTCTTCTGGTGGACCTATATCACCGATTTCAAAAGCGATACCGCCCTGCAGCAGGTTGTGAGCAAGTTGAGGGATACACTCCAGGCTTCGGGGCCAACGCCAACGCCAACGCCAACACCAACACCAACACCAACACCAACGCCAACGCCAACACCAACGCCAACACCAACACCAACACCAACACCAACACCAACACCAACACCAACACCAATACCAATATCGGGTGGCAATGTGTTTAGTGGAAATTGGGCTGCGGTAGCCAGCATTCCGACTCAGGCAACTTATCAGGATTTTTATCAAACGGTTCCTGTTACAGCGGGTTCAAAATACACGGCCAGCGTTTGGGTCAAGGGTGCTGGATCCTTGGAGCTACAAGTCTGGGGTGATGCCAAGTGGACTCAAAAATTGGCGTCAGCCAAGGTTACAGCAGGATCGAAGTGGACTAAGGTCACGACGCCTGTCTTCAAAGTTGGTAGTAAGTCGCGCATTTACCTGAGCTTTGACACGGCTTACAGCAACACCGCGGGTACAATGTATCTGGATGAGGTCTTTGTCGGCACCGCCGGTGGAACCAATCGGGTGAGCAATCCAGGCTTTGAAGGCGGCAACATATCGTGGAGCAACGATGCGCCAGCGATCTTCAGTATTCAAAACGCTCCCTAGAAACGAGGTTTCATCATCCCGCGCAGCAATTTTGCTGTGCGGGATAGACAGCGCTTTGGTGCGTGCGGCTTGAAACTTTTTGAGGGACGGGTAGTTTGTCGGGAACATGTCGACGGATTCGAATTTTCCTCATTTTATTTTTAGTGGATGCGCCGTGGCTGGAGGGCGGTTTTCTTGACGGCGCTTGAGAGGAAGCGGATGGTCGAGGCGCGCCAAAAAAGCTCTCCATTTTGGCGATTGATTCACTTGCTGGGGTCTCTCCAGTTGGCCCTTATCCTTCTGGCCACTATCGCGATCGCCTGTGCGGTGGCGACGGTCGCGGAGTCCGAGTTCAGCACCAAAGTCGCTCAGGTTTACATCTACAAGGCGCCTTGGTTTTTGATATGGCTAGGCGTTCTTTGCACCAACCTCTTTGCGGTCACGATCACCCGCTGGCCATGGGAAAAAAAGCACACGGGTTTCATCGTCACCCACTACGGCATCATCACTCTCCTCTTCGGAGCGATCGTGGGACTTCAAACCGGATTCGAGGGGAATGTCACTCTCCACAAGGACAAGCCGCCCGTTCGTAAAATCACCATCAATCGCAGTATCATCCAAGTCGAGAGTCCGAATGATACGGCTCTCTACGTGATGCCATTCGATGCTACTTCCGCCCGCCCCTCGGAGAAGCGCCCTCGCACGTTCGATGTTCCCGCCTCGGATCTGAAAATTGTCGCCGATGCGGTGAGCGAGAACCTCTTAAAGGAGGAAAAACTGATGCCTTCGGAGTCGGGCACAACCGGCGTGATGCTTCGCTTCATAAGTCCGCGTATGGGCCAGACAGTCAGCATGCCACTTGTGCTGGAGGTGGCTAAGACCACGGAAAAGGATTTTTTTGGCTTGGCAAAAATTGCACTCCAAACCGAATTGCCTCCACCTTCACCCATGAAGGATGCCGAAACGCAGATGGTTTTTGGCCGCTTCGCTCCGGTTGTGCAGGATAATGGGCCCTCGACCGGAGTGAGGGTTCTCCTGAGCGAAGATGGCAAAAAAGTGACCGTCCTTTCCCCGAATGACACTAGCGCCACGTATCTCCGTGCCGACCTGATGAAATCCCCGCTCGAAGCTGAAGGGGTTACTATCACGATCGAGGACTACTGGCCCGATTTTGAAATGCGAGAGGGACGCCCCGCAACCAAATCCGATCTTCCCAACAACCCGGCTGCGCTTGTCCGCATTCAAGCGTCAGCGGGCGATTCCAAGCCTTCTTTGGTTGTCGTCGCCGATGCTGATGGGATTCGCTATCAACTCCAGCGCGGCGGGGCGACGCAGGCGAGCGGCAAGGCCAAGGTGGGCGAGACTTTTTCTCTTGGCTGGGCGGATTGGCAAGCGGAGGTCGTGGCGGCCTACCCGAAGTCGGCGATCGTCACCGAGGTGAAGCCGGGGCCGGCGCTGCCTGCAGGTGAGAATGGTATACCCGGATTCCGCGCCCGACTTGTCTCACCGGCCATCGCGGATGCACCTCAGCGATGGGTGCCGAGCGGCGATATCACAGCTCTCACGGATGGACGCAATGTGGTTCGGATCGGCTATGGTCTGGAACTTCGCCCGATCCCATTCAGCCTGAAGCTAGTCGATTTCCAGGTGCCCCGCTACGAGGGAACGGAGACGCCCGCCAACTTCATTTCCACATTGGAATTCAAAGACAATGCGACGGGTGAAGTGAAGGCTGGTATCGCCCGAATGAACCATCCGGCGAGCTTCCCAGGCACGCTTTTCGCGAACTTTACCGGCATCAACTACAAGTTCTCGCAAGCCGAATGGAATCCCCAAGATCTCGGCGAAACAACTCTCCAAGT
>CAMBAQ010000104.1 GCA_945863785.1 Chthoniobacter flavus | reverse complement strand
CCTTGGTCGGGAGTTCGATTCTCCCCTCTGGCACCAAAATATTTTATGGCCAATACCAAATCAGCAGCAAAAAGCGCCCGCCAAAGCACGAAACGTCGTGAACGCAACGCCTCCGTCATCACCGGTGTAAAAACCCGTCAAAAGAAGCTCCGTGCAGCCCTCGCAGGCGGCGACGCGGCCGTGTCGAAATCGGAATTCAGCGCATGCTCTTCCGCTCTTGATAAAGCTGTTAAAAGCGGCACGATCCACCGCAACGTGGCCAATCGCCGCAAGAGCCGCTTGAACAAGGCTCTCGTGAAAGCGACCGCAGCCAAGTAATAACGAAGGGGCGAAATACTTCGCCCGGCCGCGTGCCCGCGCGGCCTTTCGGGTGGGTATGGTATGCCACCCTGCAAAATCGTTTGATTAAAAACGGGCGGTTTACTTTTGGTTGTATGTTTGGTGTTGAAATGACATCAGCGATGCGACCTAATTTCCAGCAAGATGCCTTGCTGGTTTTTTCGTCTACTGAAGTGAGGTAGATTTCTGGAATTGATCCTTCAACAGGATTTCAGAATGTCTAAATAAACTTTGTCTCAATGCCTTCGTTGAAAATGCCACAGATATTTTGTATTCGAACGCGAGGGGTGCGGGCGCCCAGAAAAAAAACATTGAGTCACATAGTTTGAAGGTATAGAATGTATACCGTGGAGTTCGAGTATGATTCAATCAAGAGCCATAACAACAAGAAGAAGCATGGCATTGACTTCCGCGAGGCCCAAGTCCTGTGGGAAGATGAAGATCGATTGGTCATTCCGGCCCGCAGTGACACCGAGGCACGTTTTGCACTTCTCGGAAAAACAAAAAGCAAGATATGGGTTGCCTTTTACACATTGCGAGGCGAGGCCATTCGAGTTTTTTCAGTGAGACGAGCACGCGAAAAGGAGGAACACCAATATGACAGCGGAAGAACTGGATAAAATTTTCGATGATGGGAACGAGGACATTCTGCCTTATCTCGACCTATCGAAGGCTGTCAGGCCAGGACATCAAGCCAAGCGAGTTAATGTGGACTTTCCTGTCTGGATGATCACAAAGCTCGATTTTGAGGCTGATCGCTTGGGTGTGCCTCGACAATCACTCATCAAGGTCTGGATAGCTGAACGACTAGCTGGGGCCCAAAAGTTAAAGATGGCGGCACAGGCAGATTGACCAAATCTGATGACTAAGGGACTTCTTTATGGCCTCTGTTTTCGCTTCGCGGGTAGGAGTAAGCATTGCCGACAGAGTGGTGACAGGTCATCAACAGTTACTATAGGAGAAAGAATAATGATTCCAATACGAGGCTCTTGTTATCATTCGCTTCAGACTAGGGAAACTCACTCATAACGCCGATACATGAGCTCCAAGCGATCGCGTCCTGCCAAGAAATCGTTGACCTCGCTCTACGTCTCCTTAACTGGAGTCGAACCTGGTTACGTTCCTAAGCGGTGGGTTAAGTTTCCCGTTGCGCTTCTGCTCCTCCCCCCCTGCTGGGTTCTCTCGCTGACATTTTTTACCGCGATGTTCAGTACGACCCTCAATGACTTTTTCTGGGTCAGTCCGGTGTTTTGGTTTTTTTCCGGTGGCTGCGCGATCGCAGCGATTCTCTGCGAGGGATTCCCCAAGCTCGTTATCGTTTATGTGCTGGGCCACGAGTTGACCCATGCGATCTGGGTCTGGCTTCATGGTGGCCGCGTGCATGACTTCCGTGTTACCTCGGAAGGCGGGCACATCATCACGGATAAAACAAATACATGGGTCGTTTTGGCGCCCTATTTTTTCCCATTTTATACGGCAGGTTGGATTGTGGCCTATGGTCTGGCGTTGCTGATTCCAAGCGTATCCGCACAATCGGAGTCTTTGTTTTTTGGTATTGGACTCACTTGGACATTTCACATGATTTACACGGTGAGGATGATCAAAAAGGGCCAACCGGATATTGAATACGGGGGCATTTTTTTCTCCATCGTGGTGATTTACTTTTTAAATCTGGTCCTCATTTCGGCACTTTTGATTGTGGCTTCCCCGAGTGTCACGTGGACAGGTTTTGCCCGCGATCTGCTGGAAAATGCGATGGATTTTTCTGCTGCTGTAGTGCACTTGGTCTCGCGATTCCTATAATAAGAAGAGTTTTTATAGGTTCAGGTTCCGAGCTTTCCAATTACGGATACATGCCTATGGTTTGAGGTATGCAACATGAGATTGATGCTAGGGTTGAGAGCAAGGCGCTTCGTATCAATGTAGAGAAGCGGTTCTACGGCACGTTTGCCGAAATCGGTGCAGGACAAGAGGTGGCCAGACACTTTTTTTCCGTCGGGGGTGCGGCCGGAACGATTGCAAAAACGATTTCCGCCTATGACATGACATTCAGCGATGCGATTTATGGGGCAGGCGATCGCTATGTGAGTCGCGCGAGGTTGGAAACCATGCTTTCGCACGAGTTCGATCTCCTTCTGGAGAGGTTAGATGGCGTGTTGGGCGCCGACAGGCGCTTTTTCGCATTCGCGGACACCGTTGCCGCGCGCAGCTTCCGTCGCCATGATGAATCTCACGGCTGGATGGGGCTTCGTTTCCAGCACGAGCCCCGAGCTCCTTTCAGCGAGATCATTTTGCACGTTCGCATGCTCGATGAAGAGAATCTCGTGCAACAGGAGGCGCTCGGTATTTTCGGAGTCAATTTGGTTTACGGCGCTGCTTACCATTCTGGTGACGCTCGAGCCCTCATCAAGTCGCTCTCCGATGACTTGAGACCCGGCCGCATTGAGGTTGATATGATCCGGTTTTCCGGTCCAGCCTTCGAGGGCATCGACAACCGGATCATGAATCTGGAGTTGATCGTTCAAGGGCTCACTCAGTCAGCCCTGTTCCGGCCCGATGGCGAAGTGGTTCAGGCGGCAGATGCCTTCTACAAAAAGCCACTGCTAGTCGAGCGTGGGAGTTTTCGCCCCGTCACCTTGGTTACAAATGATATGCTCGACGGGGCTCTTCGTATGTTTGAACGCGAGGATGGTGTGCCGGATGGGAAACCCGAAATCCTTATGGAGATCACCATGCAGAATCTTCTCTCGGGGGGTCAGTTGGATCTTCGCGATTTTCTTGATCGGGTGGATATGATCACTTCGCTCGGACGCACGGTTTTGATTTCCAATTATGGTGAATTTTATCGATTGGTGAATTTCTTGACCCGCTACACGGCGGGGCCGATCGGTCTTCCGCTCGGAATTCCAAGCCTGAGCGAGATTTTTACCGAGAAATACTACAATAATCTCGAGGGTGGTATTCTGGAGGCACTCGGACGCCTTTTCAAAAAGAATGTCCGGCTTTATGTCTATCCTTACATTTCGTCGGATGGGGAGTTGGTGGACTGCTCGAACTTCCGAGTCGCTCCGAAGCTGAAGCATCTATACGCCCACTTGCTGGAGAATGAATCGATACGAGCCATCGAGGACTATCATCCCGACTATCTCTACATCCGATCCCAGCATGTTCTTGAGTTAGTGAGAAAGGGCGACCACTCTTGGGAAAAGATGGTTCCGCCTCAAGTTTCGGCCATCATCAATGATCGTGGATTATTTCAGACCGAGGAGGGTGGTCTTCCTCAAGCCCGCTCCGAGCAGTAAGATCGGTTGTAGCGGGGCGAGGGACGATTTTGTTCCTACTTTGGGCATCAAAGCCCAATTCGTGAGTAGAGCGCGTCGAGTGGAAGTTGAAGCCCGATGAAAAATTCACCGAAATCGGCATACTGTGCACTCACCTCATCGAAGCGCATTTCGTAAACGATCGCTTTCACATCGGAGGTTGTCTTCGAGAACAACGTGACGAACCACTCATCGTCCTCGAGTCCGGTCGATCCAGTGATGAGCTGAAGAATGCGGCCAGAGTAAGTGCGACCGACTCGCGCGTGCCCAGCCATGAGTTTTTTGCGGGCATCGAAATCGAGCGCATACCAGTTTTGACCAGGAACGCGGCGTTTCGACATGGGGTAAAGGCAGACGACCGGCCAGTCTGGTAGATTGGGTTCTAAGCGGTCCTTAAGATATTTGGTCATGCGCTTGCGGAAGGCGTCCATTTTTTCCTCGAAGGCGGGAGTCCCGGCGGTGAGCTTCTCTTCCGTTTCGAGACTAAGCGCGTATTCCTCGTCGCTGGTTGTGTATTCACTACGTTCCGTCATCGAGAGCCAACTGAATGCTGGGGTGAGGATATCAGGGCCGAGCGCCAAGGTGAGTCGCTTGGAGAAAGCGTCTGCGACATGGAGGTCGGGCGTGATGAGCATAAAGCCTAGATCGGCCTTCGGAGTCACCATGCTGAAGATGAGGAGCTGGGTGTCCGGTGTGGATCGAATCTCGCTCACCAACTTAGCGAGGGCTGTCTTGGCCGAGATGCGTGAGGGTTTATCAAGGAGATCCCATTGGCCATGCTCCACACGGAAGAGGAGATGGATGACGTGACGACCTTCGGTTGGTAGGATAGCGGGAAGTGGTTGCATAGTTTGTGTTGTTTGAAAAATATTTCGGACTTGAGCAAAAAACGATTGCAATCCGTGGAAAGCGCAACGATTTTCGGGCCCAGTTAAACAAAAATATCATGGCAGACGTAGCAAACAAATACAGCGACAACGTGGGTGGAAAATTTTACGTGGATGATCAGTGCATCGATTGCGATCTCTGCAGGGAAACCGCTCCGGCAAACTTCAAGCGCAATGACGACGGTGGTCACAGTTACGTCTATAAACAAGCCGAGTCTCCTGAAGAGGAAGCTCTCTGTCAGGAAGCAATGGATGGTTGCCCGGTGGAAGCCATCGGCAATGACGCCTAATTTGACATCGTTTTAAAATAACCCGGCTCCCGGCATTCCATTGCCGGGGGCCTTTTTTATGTCGTCGGACTCTCTCAGAGCACGTGTGATCGCCGAATGGCGAGGGTTGCCCGAAGCGGCGGAGCGCAAAGATCGTTGCAGCCTCGTGAGTGACGTTCTCCAAAAGCTTCTCCCTCGACTGGGCTTGAATGAGCGCTTGAGCGAGCAACAAGTCAAGGAGGCGTGGTTGGAAGTGGTGGGCGCTTTTTTGGCCCAGCACTCCGTGCCGGCTGCGCTCAGCGGTGGGGTGCTTACGATCCAGGTGCTTCAACCCAGCGTGCGATATGAGCTGGAGCGGAATTGGAAGGCGGAAATACTTCAAAAACTCCAGACCCGTTTCGGAAAAAAAGTGATCCGAGAAGTGAAGTTTCGGATTTCCTAGTCTCTGAGAAAGGGTGCTTTTTCAAGCCGGTCGATTCTATTGTTGAAAAATAAAAGAGCCCGCTAACCCGTATTGGAGAAAATTATCATTGCCAATCTGGCGTGCATCCAGAGAAATTATCTGCCGCAGGCAAGGTGTCTGCTTAATATTTTTTTCTCATGAGCGAACGAAGAGTTGTGGTGACTGGCATGGGCGTAGTGAGCCCCGTCGGTAATGATCTTGAAACATTCTGGAAATCCCTAATTGAGGGACGGAGTGGCATTCGCCGTTTCCAAGCCTTTGACTCAACGAACTACGACTGCAAGATCGCAGGTGAGGTTCCTGATTTTGAGCCTGTTCGCTATTTTAAAAATCCGAAGTCGGTCAAGCGCACAGACCGCTTCACTCAGTTCGCTATGGCCGGAGCCAAGATGGCCATTGAAGATTCGAGTATCGATTTGGATCAGGTGGATCGCAACCGTTTCGGTGTGATGATTGGCAGCGGGATCGGTGGACTGTACAGCATGGAACAAGAGGCGCAGCGTTTGATGACGCGAGGGCCTTCGCGGGTTTCGCCCTTCACGATCGCCATGATGATTTCCAATATGGCCAGCGGCATCGTTTCGATGGAATACGATTTGCGCGGGCCGAATATGTGTATCGTTACGGCCTGTGCGACGGCGAACAACTCGATCGGTGAAGCGTGGCGTATCATTAAGTTTGGCGATGCGGATGCTTTTATTGCCGGTGGTTGCGAGGCCACGATCACGCCACTCGGCATCGGGGGCTTCGCTTCGATGAAGGCTCTGAGCCTTCGCAATGATGATCCGACCAAGGCCTGTCGTCCATTTGACCGCGATCGCGATGGCTTTGTCATGAGTGAGGGCGCGGGCATCGTTGTCCTTGAGGAATACGAACACGCGAAGAAGCGTGGGGCCAAAATTTATTGTGAACTCGCCGGCTATGGTTGCACGGCTGACGCCTACCATATGACTGCTCCGATGCCGGAGGGTGAGGGGGCTGCGCGCGCGATTCAGATCGCACTTCGCCATGGGAAGGTCAATCCAGAGGAGATCGATTACATCAATGCCCACGCAACATCCACGGGCTTGGGCGATATTTGCGAAACGAAGGCCATCAAACACGCTCTCGGTGAGCATTCCAAAAAAGTGGCCATCAGTGCGACGAAATCGGTCACAGGCCATTTGCTCGGAGCCGCTGGTGGAGTCGAACTCGCTGCGTGCGCCATGGCGATTGGCAAAGGGGTCATCCCGCCGACAATCAATCTGGAAAACCAAGATCCCGAGTGTGATCTCGATTACGTGCCGAATGTGGCACGCGAGGCAAAGCTGCGTTGCGTCCTTAGCAACTCCTTCGGCTTTGGTGGTCACAATGCGACCCTTCTTTTGAAGGCTG
>CAMBAQ010000103.1 GCA_945863785.1 Chthoniobacter flavus | reverse complement strand
TTGGCTTGGAAGGCTTCGTGCCGAAGCGATCTACTGGGAAGACTAGGATGCGGGAGCCGTCTTTTTGGTTTTCGGGTGTGCAGGCGGCGAGGACGGCGATGACGGAGCCTTCTTCATCGAGGACGATATTTGGCCGCTCAATGCGTAGAAATTTTTCCTGGCTGCCGTCGGCGAAGCGGATGGGGATTTGGTTGGTGAAGAGTGGGTCTTTTGAGACCAATTGGTATGAGAGACCGTCCTTGGAGGTGTAGTAGGCGAAGCTTTTGTGGAACCCGGTGGCGAAGCCGTGGAGGTCGGTGAGGAGCATGTGGTAGCGCTCGCCGTCGTGCCAGAGGCAGGGGACTTCGTTTTGGAAACCGGCGGGCAGGGCGTTTTCGCTGCCTTTGTGCAGCATCGTGTAGGGTCCGAAAATGGAGTCGGCGCGGAAGGCGTGGATGTGGTGCAGGAGTTCGTCGAATTCCTTGCTGCCGGGAAATTTGGGGTTCTCTACTTTCACTTTGCCCACGCCGTAAACGGAGCCGTCCTTGTGGATCCAAAGCCCCGGGTTGTTTGCGGGGATGCACCAATCCTTGCGGCGTTCCCAGGGCCCCTCGACCGAATCGCTCACCGCCACGCCGCTTTTCCAGGCTGGGATGCCGAGGTGGTAGAGGTAATATTTCCCGCCGTGGAAGGCGATTTTCGGGTTGTGGCAACCATCGGAGTCGAAAAAATCCCCAGGGCGCGGACGAAAGACCTCGCCGGCGAAGGAGTAGGGACCGAGTAGGTTTTTTGATGTGGCGCGGATGATGTAGCTGGATTTCCACGCATGGAAATTTTCGCTCGTCCAGCAAGATGCGAACAGGTGGTAAGTGTCACCGACTTTGATGATCGAGGGGTCCCAGAGGTGGAATCCCTCGCGCTGGAAACCTCCGTCGCGGAGCGGCAGCCCCATCTTGGCTTTGAGCGGATTGTCCGTTGGCTCGGTGGTGTAGGGTTGGAAGGGTTTCTCCGCTGCGTTCGATTGAAGGGCGGTGGAAATGGCGGCGGAGAAAATGAAGCCCGCCAGGGCGAGGGTGGTTGATTTTTTCATCATTTGGAAATTGTCAGGTTGGTGGGATCGTAGGAGGTGTTGGGTTCCGGCATCTGCGCCTTCACATCAGTGCGCCAACCGTGCAGCCGGGCGGTCAGCGCAGCGGCGGTCTCCGGCTTGTCTGTGGCGAGGTTGTTTTTTTCCGCGATGTCATTCCGGAGGTCGTAGAGTTCCACGCGATGGTCCTCATACCACTCGATGAGTTTGAAACCCTCCGCGCGCACGGCTCCGTAGGGCGATCCACCTTGGTTGCTGTAGTGTGGGTAGTGCCAGAAGATCGGGCGCTCGGGCGAATCCGCGCCTTGGAGTTCGGGTACGAGGCTGGTGCCATCGAGGTGCTGCTGCCGGATTGGCGGTAGGTCGGCCATGGCGAGGAGGGTGGGAAAAAAATCCGGAGAATTCACTGGCTTGGTGCAAACGCTGCCAGGGTGGGTGGTGCCGGGCCACTTGATGAGGAGCGGTTCGCGCACGCCGCCTTCGTAGGGCCAGCCTTTGCCAGCGCGTAGCGGCAGGTTGGAGGTGGGCGAACCCTCGGCGGTAGAGAGTCCGCCATTGTCGGAGGTGAAAATGACGATGGTGTTTTCGTCGAGTTTCAGCTCGGTGAGTTTGTCGAGGATGCGGCCGAGATTTTCATCGAGGTTCTCAACCATTGCCGCGTAGGCGGGGGTGTTTTGAACCTGCCGCACCGCGCGTCCGTTGTCGGTGAGGAACTCAGGGGACTCGCCTGCGGGTAGCTTGGCCGCCTTGGCTTTGTATTTCTTCAATAAAGCGGGTTTGGTTTGCAGTGGGGTGTGGACGGCGTAGTGCGAGAGGTAAACGAGGAACGGCTTTTCGTGGTTTTGCTCTATGAAGCGGATCGCTTCGCTGGTGAGACGGTCGGTGAGGTATTCCCCGTCAGGCCCGTTGGGCAGGTTCGGAAGTTTATAGGGGCTGAAGTAGGACGGAGGAGTGCCCTTGCCGCAACCGCCGAGGTTGAGGTCGAAACCCTGGTGCTCGGGCCAATGCTCGGGAGCGTCGCCGAGGTGCCATTTTCCAAAGAAAGCTGTTTTGTAGCTGCCGGCTTTCAAGGCTTCGGCAAGCGTGATTTCATCGAGCGGCAGGAAAGGCTGAATCGCTGGGCGCTGGAGTTTCTGGGATGGTTGGTTTTTGCGGCCTGGCAACCAATCCGTGATTCCTAATCGGGCTGGGGATTTGCCAGTCAGGATACTCGCGCGGGTGGGGGAACAAACCGGAGCTGCGGCGTAGGCATCGGTAAAGCGCATCCCTTCCTTCGCCAGTCGGTCGAGGTTTGGCGTCTCGTAAAATGTGCTTCCGTAGCAGCCGAGGTCTGCCCAACCGAGGTCATCGGCGAGGATGAAAATAATGTTCGGCTTTTCCTTAACGGGAGCCGAGTGGAGTCCGGCGGATGCGACGAGCAGGTACGAGCCTGCGAACAGTGTGCTTTTCAAAAATGGGAAGCGGGATGGTTTCATGGGAGCGGCATGAGCGTGAGGCTTTTGAAGAGCATGAGTTCCTTGCCCGTGATTTCGTCGGCTTTGATAGAAATGTCATTCTTGCCGGGTTCGAGGCTGATGCGGCCGAGGTCGAGGGCGACATTCATGCCTGCTTGGGACACTGTGCCTTTGAGTGTCTGGTTTCCGATCAACACGCTGAACGAGCCGCCGTAGGTTTGTTGGCGCTTGGCGGTGATGGCACCGCCGTCGGTTTCAATCTTGGTTTTGTCGGCTTCGGGGGCGTCGTAGTGGAGCGTGGCTTGGAAGGTGGCGGGTTGGGTGAGACGGGTTTTCCAAAGCACGGAGCAGTCTTTGCTTTTCCAGCCTTTCGCATGGGAGGTGATCGAAGTGCCTTTGCCGAGGCTCCAGCCTTTTCGGTCCACTGGGCCGAGAAGCTCAGCGGTGAAGACGCTGAGTTTGTTGTTGGCGTTCGTTTGTAGAAGTTGCGTGGGATTGCCTTTCGGGCGGGCCTTGCAATTCAGCAAAATCACGTTGTTTGCAGAATCTGGAGGATCGTTTGGAAGGGTGATTTGGAGATCGGGTCCAATTCGTTGAAAGACGAGCGGGGTCTTCGGATCGGCGAGGAGTGCGGCTTGGGCGATTTCGGAGTTCAGCCCCCCGACGAGCAGTTTTCCATCCTGCGGCCAATCGAAGACATGGAGGTAAAGGGTGTTTCCTTTGAGGGTGGATTCGCCCCAGCTTTGTGGCGCGAGCGGGGTGCGTTCGGTGGCGCGGATGGAGTCGCCATTCACCTTCCACCATTTCGCAATGGCGTCGAGGATTTCGCGGTCTTCGGCGGCGAAGGTGCCGTCGCCTTTCGGTCCGATGTTCAGCAGGAGATTTCCTCCACGGGCGGCGGCTTTGGCGAGGAGTTGGATGAAGTGTGCGGGCGGTTTGTGGGATTTGTCGTGGGCGTGGTAGCCGTAGGATTCATTAGTTGTGGGAATGGCTTCCCAATCCGTTTCTTCTGGCGCAGTCATGGGTCCAAATTCGGCGGGGCGGTCGGTGGTGGTGTGGTAATCGCCGTAGGCCGACCCTGCGATGCGGCCGTTGAGGATAAGCTTCGGATCTTCTTTGCGAAGTGCGGCAAGGATTTGGAGGTTCAGTTCTTGTGGATTTTGGTGCGGCGTGTCGCCCCAAAGGATCGCGGGTTGGTAGTTGCGGATGAGTTCCAGCATTTGCGGCAGGGCTTTTCTATCGACACAGGCTTTGCGGCGTTCGGCGCCGTTCGGTTCGGGGAAACGTGGATCCCCAGAGAGCGACCAATCGATGGCGTGGGAGTAATAGACGCCAAGCTTGATGTCATGCTTATCGCAGGCGGTTTTGAGTTCACGCAAGGGGTCGCGGCCAAAGGCACTGCTCTTGACCACATTGTAGTCATCCGCTTTGGAATCGAACATCGCCACTCCGTCATGGTGCATGGCGGTGATGATGATGTAGCCCATGCCGGTTTCCTTCGCGGCCCGGACCCACTCGTCGGCATTGAAGGATGACGGATTGAACGGCTTCACGACCTCTTCGAGGTAAGTATCACGTTTAATTTTGGCGATACGCTGGATATGTTCGGCGTAGCCCTCGACCTTATGCCCCCTCCATTCGCCAGCCAGCGCGGAGTAGACGCCCCAGTGGATGAACATACCAAAGCGGGCCTCGCGCCACCAACCCAGGCGATCGTTTTTTTCATCGGCTGGAGGCACTTTTCCAGTGAGCGCGGAATAAGCCGTGCCAGCCAAAAGGGTGGCGCCCTCCGCGTTCGGATGGACTTTGTCGGGGAGTAACTCGGATTTGCCTGCGAAGGCGGCATTCATGTCAACGAGTCCAACATGGAGTTCAGCGGCGAGTTCTTTGACCCAGCCGACTTCCTCTGCTACGCCAGCGTTGGTGATATCAAATGAGCCCGCGCCCACGACGGGGCATGGCGTGCAAATGTAAATGCGGGGCTTTCCTGGGAGTGACCGGAATGACTCCACCAACGCGCGGTAATCCTTCTTGAAATCAGCAATGTGTTTCCAGTTTTGCGGCTTGGTGTCGTTCGTGCCGAGTTTGATAATCACGGCATCCGGCGCGAATTGGAGGGCGTCTTGGTAGATAGACTCGTTCCAGTAAGGATGGTCGCCTTGCTTCAGGAGCGTGCGCCCGCTCTTGCCGAAGTTCTTCACTATCCAAGGTGAGCCGAGCATTTTTTGGAGTTGCTCGGGATAGGTCATTCCTTGGGGCAACTTCACGCCTTGGGTGATGCTGTCGCCAACGCACGCGACGCGGATGGATCTTTTGAAAACACCGGGATCGATCGGAGTGGGATTTGCGACCGCGGCAAGAGTTGTGAGGGCGAGGGCTAAGAGGATTTTAAGCATAGGTGAATTGAGGGTTGGTATTGTGTCATTTCAGGTGAGCCGGCACATCAATGCGTGCGCTACTCTTCGACAAACGGTCGGTCGTTTTTCCAGCCGATTTTGACTTTGGAGAGATACCAAGATTTCCCTTTATCGGCGTTGCCCTGATAGAAAAGATAGGTTTTTCCGTCGGTGTCTTGAAATACACCGGGATGTCCAGACTCGCTTTCATTCCATGATCCGGTTTTTCCATTCGCGAGGAGCGGTTTTTTGAAAATCCGTTTCCAACGGACCCCGTCGGCACTCACTGCGCAGCCGATTTGCTGTGGTTCATTGTTGTAGGCCCCAGCGTAAAACATGAAGAGTTTCTTGTTTCTCCAAAGGAGAGTAGGGGCCTCGATGCAATCCTTTTCCCAAGAGAGATCTGGAGTCAAAATCGGGCGGTCAATAAGCTGTGTCCATTGGGAGCGCGAAAGGTCCGAATTCAACGGAGCCGAAGCTACTCCAATGAGTTGAATTTTATAGGACGGGTCGCGACTGGCAAAGTAGAGGAGGAGGCGCTCGCCGTCGGGAATGACCTCCGCGTCAATCGCTCTCCCGCATGTCCATTTTCCATGAGGACGAAAGATCGGGTTTGTTGGTTCCCGTGTGAAGTGGATGCCGTCATCCGACCAAGCATGGCAAATCGCGTCCTTCTCACGATTCCCATAGGTTTGGTAGAACAAGTGAACTTTACCGTTAAGAACGATGGCGCCCGGGGCGCAGAACCCGTTTTTTTCACTCGGATGGGCGGGTTTCATTGTGGTGATTTTTTTCCAATTAATGAGGTCTTGGCTTGTCGCGATGCCGATGCGCCATCCTTGCATGCCCCCGTGAGTCGGCACAGAGTAGTAGAGGAAATATTGACCCTTGAATTTCACCACGGACGGGTCTTTGGCAAAAGGTGCACCACCTTGCGAGGTGTCTCCGAACATCATTTTTCCTTGTTTGATGAATGATTTGACGTTCAAGGCATCGCTTCCGTCGATTTTCATTATGGAAGCCACGAGTATCAAGGTTAGGATAAGAAAGGGGCTCTTCATAACAAATGCACATTGCAGAAATAAAATGAAACAACAACTTAAAAGGTCTTTAACGATGTTTAATATCGTGATAAATACGATGACGCATTCCTGAATTATAATCTCAGCAAAGCGGAGAACCCCTCTATTTTATGTTTCAAAAATTCAGATTTATCGCCGTGGCCTTTCTGGTTTCAACCGGGATCTTGTGGGGCTCCGATTCCACCCGCTCGCTTGCAGGTCAGTGGCAGGTCTGTCTTGACCCCAAGATTGTGGGGCTGAGTCAAAATTGGATTTCACCCGATACCCAGTTTCAGCAATCGCTGATACTTCCCGGAACCACGGATCAAGCCGGTCTGGGGACGCCGCTTTCCTTTCAACCGACTGTTAGTAAAGAGGGGTTGGCGCGCTTGCACAGAAAATATTCTTTTATTGGACCAGCGTGGTATCGGCGAACTATTGAGATACCCGAAGAGTGGAAAGGCCGCCGGATTACGCTCTTTCTGGAGCGTGTGATATGGGAAAGTCAGGTTTGGATTGATGGTCGGCTCGTTGGAAAACAAAATTCACTTAGTGCTCCGCATGTTTTTAACCTGGGATCCATTGCCCCCTGTCGCCACGAACTCGTCATCCGCGTGGACAACCGCCAGCAATTCGATGTCGGTCGCTCCCACGCCTACATCGAGGATACGCAGTCGATTTGGAATGGCATCGTTGGAAAGATCGAACTCCGAGCTATTCCGTTGGTTGGGATCGATACGGTTCGCGTTGAGCTGGATCCCGCCAATGCCGGTGCTGAGGTGCGGATTTCGAATGCCACAGATCAAAAAGGGGAGGGCACTCTAGTGGGCAAACTCACTGGTCCTGGAATCGACGAGGCGTTCAGTGCCCCGGTGCAGTGGGATGCCAAGGGTGGCTCCGTT
>CAMBAQ010000102.1 GCA_945863785.1 Chthoniobacter flavus | reverse complement strand
GAAGCGTTAATTGTGAGAGTCCGGGATCTGGATTATTTTCGTCCAGCTTTAGATCAGTTGCGAAAGCTTTTGGATATCACCCATCGCGGAGTGGATGACTTTGATTTCGAGACACGCGAGGATTGGTTTGATCGAGTCGAAAGCAGTGTTCGCGCCGCGCGCCTGAGCGGAGGGTTGATTTCTGCAATCAGTCTCATTGTCGGCGGCATAGGCATTATGAACATCATGCTCGCGAGTATTTCCGAGCGAGTGCGAGAGATCGGGATTCGCATGGCGGTCGGTGCCCGGCCACGCGATATTTTTCTTCAGATCATCACCGAAGGAATGTTCATTTCGCTGATCGGCGCCTTTTTGGGAATCGGCGCTTCGCTTGGGCTGATCGAGATACTCAAGCTCATTTCGCCGACAGAAAACGTGCCGGTGCTTTCGTGGGACGGGGTTCTTTTCAGTGTCGTTTTCGCACTTCTCGCTGGGTTGTTGTCTGGGATTTACCCTGGCCTCAAGGCTGCGCGCCTCGACCCCATATCCGCTCTCCGCTACGAGTAAAAAATCGAGAGCTCAGTTGCCTTTGTCACTTGCGCAATTGCGATTGCTAGCGATGGTAAGAATCTTTATCCTGTTTGGCCCAATGTCTCCTGTGAAATGGCCCCCTGCTTTGATAGAGTGGGAGCCTGCCATTTTCACCGCTAGCGCTGAAGGGTGAAGCGTTTTAAAAAACTCCTAACATATTATGAATAGATCTATTATGCGGTTCTTTTTCTTGGCGACTGCTGTTTCCGCCGCGGCTTTCGCTGCGAACGATCCGGCAAAGCCCAGCCCTTCTAAAAACGCGCCCGCTTCCGCGCCGTCCTTGAAGCATGTTCCCCAACTCCACGAGACCATCGAGCAGAATACGGCGAGATTGCAGTGGTTCAGCGATGCGAAGTTCGGAATGTTTATCCACTGGGGGCCCGTCTCGCTTGGGCAAAAAGAAATCGGCTGGGGACGCGATGGCAACCGTCCATGGGATATCAACCAACACGGACCCCGCCTCGAAGATCCCGTGTATGACAATTACTACAAGCGCTTCAATCCCGAAAAATTTGATCCTGATGCTTGGGTGAAGCTCGCGAAGGAATCGGGCATGAAATACATGGTGCTCATCACCAAGCACCACGATGGCTTTTCGATGTTCGATACGAAGCAAACGGATTACAACATCATGAAAACCCCCTACGGACGCGATATTGTGAAAGAGTTCGTGGATGCCTGTCACCGACAGGGCATGAAGGTCGGACTCTACTACTCGACCCGTGATTGGTATAATCCGGACTATCTCGTTGGGGACAATGCCAAATACGATGAATGGTATCGCAAGCAGATTGAGGAAATCCTCACCAATTATGGCAATATCGATGTGATGTGGTTCGACCATGTGGGGGGCCGCGATTGGGG
Source organism: Chthoniobacter flavus (assembly GCA_945863785.1). GTDB lineage: Bacteria > Verrucomicrobiota > Verrucomicrobiia > Chthoniobacterales > Terrimicrobiaceae > UBA967. Next base: position 5,456 of record CAMBAQ010000102.1, on the reverse strand, counting down.
CAAGTGGCGTTTCGATGAGCTCTTTTCGATGATGTATCGACTCCAACCCAAAATGATTGTTAACAATCGCGCGGCGAAGTTTTGTGGGCCGCCGAGCCCAGAGGACAGGGGGCCGTCATCCCCTGAGATCGTAAAAATGGCCGAGGGCGACTACTACACGCCTGAAGGTCACATTGGTTCCATGGATATTCAGAAGCGATGGGAATCCTGTATCCATGTTGGACAAGGTTGGTCTTATCGCGGTGAGGAGGGATTCAAGAGCCCTGATGAATGCATTAAAATGCTGGTGAGTTGCACCACGGGAGGCGGCAACCTTCTTCTTAACTTTGGCCCTCGTCCCGATGGCACACTCACCGATGCCGAGACCGGTGTAGCCAAAGCGATGGGCGCCTGGCTCGCCAAGTATGGGGAAGCCATCTACGAAACCCGGGGTGGCCCTTATCAGAATGGGCTGTGGGGTGGTAGTTGCCACAAGGGGGATAAATTATTCCTTCATGTCTACCAGTGGCCCGCAGGTGGAAAAATCGCTTTCGACCCGCTACCATCGAAGGTCCTTGCGGCTCGGACGCTTGACGGCACACCTGTGACTTTCCAGCAGGACGCCAATGAATTTTCAGTCACGATAGCAGAAGCGCAGAAGGTTTCGCCGGTGACTGTCATCGAGTTGACCATGGATAAACCGATCGCCACCGGATTGCTTTGCGGACGCGCCCGTATCATCTCCGACAACATGGCCGAATATGGCCGAGATCTCGGGGGCAATGCGACTTACACAACCAGCTCGACCAGCGAGCACGACAATGCCGAAAACCGCGCACTGTTGCTCAAGGGCGAGCGTCCGAAGACCGGATTTGCCTTCTATACTGCCGCCGAGGACAATCCATGGGTCACTATCGATCTCGGGGAAGCCAAGCAGATCAACGCCGTGGTCATCGAAAACCGTCCCGGAGATTCCCGTTCCGAAGGGCTTATGCTTTCGATTTCTACGGATGGAACCACGTGGGAAACCCTTTGGAAGGCGTCAAAATGGGAAGAAAAATGGCTAGTTCTCCCGACCCAATTCCACGCCGGAATCACTGTGCCAGGCCGCACGGCCCGCTACATCCGTATGGAGACAAAGGGAAATCCTCCGCGTCCATTATTGCTGCAGCGTGTGACCATTCTCGGCCAATAGGTTTGAAAATCTGCGGCTTAAAAACTTCGCGATTCTGCGCCTTCGCGGGGAGGCAAGTTTAGCTGCCTTGTTCCATTTGCAATATGTGGCCAAGGTCGAAGATGCTCTGCTAGAGCCGGATTCTTCGCGCACGGATAAAAGAGATTCCGCCCTTCCTCTGCCCTGCTCTGTCGGTACCCCTGCATTCGTGGCGGGCAGGAAGCAGCTGAAAATCAAGTAAGCGCCGACGCGCTGAGTTTGAGGGACGCCCAAAAACACTCAGGACGCTCACAGCGAGACATCGCCGAGATAGCCATCCATCCTCAATGTGCGAGCTTGGCGAATCGCTTGCTGCAAGATCAGAAGGGTCGCTCGGAATCGTGCGCTCAGGCCCAAGAGGGGAATCGCCTCATCGGGTGCCAAGTCGTTTTTCCAGATGAAACCATGAAGCGATTCATAGGACGCATCCCATCGAACTAACATCCCGTCTATCTCTGTGGTCAAATCTGGAGGACAGGAAGCATCGCGGAAGGCTGCGTCCAACGCCTCCAACCCCTTTTTGAATAAAGCTTTTGTTTCATCGATCAACCGCGTGGCATCGACCGCTATGCTATCCGGCAAAAGCGGCTTGGGACGCCCCAGACACAGGCCCAACTCGCCAGCGAGATCTTGAATGGTCAGGATGAATTCACGCATGCGCTCGGACTCCTCCCTTGGAAAACAGGGGCCCGCCATGGCGGAAAGAAATTTGAGCGCCTTGGAGGGAAAAAGGCCCTGAGCAGTGCGCTTCCCAAGTGACAATTCCCCCACCTCCTGTCCGAGAGATTCGATGAGAGTCTGGAGGTAGGTCCGCATGCCAGCCTGGAGGTTCTGCTGCGGAAGCACAGGCCAGAAAATCCGTTGTGTGAGCGCCGATAGAACAAAGCCAATAGTCATTCCCGCAAAAACTCCCACGATATTGCTGAAAGCGACCGGCACTTGCGAATTGAGTCCGAGCACAGAGACGAGAAGGAGAAAAGAGGCACTAAGGGGCACGGTGAGGCCGCCAGCGCCACGGAACCAATATCCAAAGAGAAATGCCCATGTCGCGAGCATGGTATTTTGGACAGCGTAGCTCGCCAACAAGGGAGTGGCAGCCAGAAGAGCGATGCAGATCGCCGCATTGACGATGCCAAAAAGGACCGTGTAACGGACCGCCGAGCGGTCTCCAGTTTCATCGGGGCTTTGGGCGTTCAATGCCGTGAAGGTGTAAACACAAAGCAGAGCCAGTGATCCGCCGGGCATCTTGAGCCAGTTTTCTAGGACTAAGGCTACCACGCACCCAACACCTGACCGAATGCCCCGATTTATCCATTCCGGCCCCGGCCACGCGGGCGCGAGGTCAAGGCTCTCGGACAGTGACGTTTTTCCGGAAGGAATGCGTTCGATGAGATCCATATCCAGAAGCACATCGCGAAGTTCCGAGATCGCCAGCAAATGTGCCGACAAGGCCATCCATCCATTCGCATCGATGCTCGAGGCCTCTTTGGAAACACGCAGCAAACGAAGAGCCTCCGTAATGCGTTCGTTCAATGCAGAGGCGCGATTTTTCCAGATTTCGGTCAACCCGGCGCCGCCCTGAAGGCTCTCCCATCCCTCGCCAAGAAGAACACCGGTTTCGGCTACCAACTCGCGCAGAGCGCTTAGATAAGGCTCAGGAGCGGGGTCATAGCGCTGGAACGAGCGCAGAATGCCGGCCGCACGCGTGACCTTCTCAACGAGTTGTGCATACTTGCCAATCTCTTTGCGAAAGGCCTTGCTCTCCATGCCGCCGAACCGCAGCAGCGTACGCAAGGTCGTGGCTCGACTTGGAAAATCGCGCAAGCTCCGCGTCATTCCCGTATGAGCCCTCTCAAAATGCTCCACAGCGAGGGGCGTTGCTATCTGCAGCTCCCCAAAAGAGGCATGGAGCGCCTCCCGAAAGGCACGGTTTGCGTAGTTCGGAAAAACCAAGCTCTGCACCACCAGACTCACCACCACCCCCAGCCCGACTTCCTGTGTGCGCAAAAGAGCATAGTGCCACGCCATGGAGGGATCTGTCTGGCTATTCGAAATGACGACCACATACGTCAACCCCACGAGGAAAAAAGCATATGGCGCGCGTGATTGACCGAACATCGCCACCGAAAAAGCCACAACGACAAACGTGACCGAAAAATACAGCCAGGGATCCTGCTGCAGCGCCCCGGTAGCCACATACCCCAGACATCCGCCGAGCACCGTTCCCGCGACTCGGAACACGGCTTTTTGCTGCACCGCCCCGACGTATTGCGCCATAAGAAGCATCAGCACCGTGAAGACGGCCCATGTCGGATACTCTAACCTCAGAAGGAGCGCAAAAAACAAAGCCACCACCACCCCGATGGCCATCTGCAGGCCCATGACGGCCCCAGCCCGATCGAAGGACGCAGCCAACCGCGACCAACGGGAATCCACAACGGGCGATGCCATTAAGAGATTGTAGAAGCACGACTGCGCTTGCGTCCACGAGAAAAGCATGGAAGATCAGCACCCATGCCCCTTCTTGCCATCGCCGCCGAAATTCTGCTCGGAGAATTCCTCCTCCCTTGGGGCATCGTCGTGAGCGCACTGGGATTTTTTGCGGCCTGGATTTCCGTCATTGCCATGGAGCACCTTCGCTTGACTCGTTATGTCGCGAACCTCCCCGTTTTCTTTATTGCTCTGGTGATTCTCTTGGGTTGCGTCATTGGACTCTCCGTAGCGCCATGAATCCCAAAAAAACAAAACACGTTCTCACGATAGTGACGGTGCTTCTCGCCGCCGCCGCCTCTCTTGGGCTGTATGAACGCTACACGACCAAACCCTGGACCCGTGACGGCCAGGTGAGAGCTAACGTGGTCGGGGTCGCCTGCCGTGTGGCAGGACCGATCATCCAGATTCCGATTCGCGACAATCAGGTTATCAAAAAAGGCGAACTCCTTTTCGAGATCGATCCCTCGACCTATATCGCTGCCCTAAATAAAGCCCAGGCCAAGCTCCTGCAGACCCAAGCCGCCGATATCCAAGCTAATCAGGAACTCGCCCGCCAAACCCAGCTTTATCAAACCAAGGTCACCGACCTCCGCGACCTCCAAAACGCCCAAGACTTATTTGCCGCCGCCCAAGCCAACACCGCCGTCGCGGAGGCCGAACTCGACTACGCCAAACTCAACCTTGGCTACACAAAAATCTTCGCTCCGGTGGATGGCTACATCACGAACATGAACACATCCCCCGGCACCTACGTCTATGCCGGCCAACAACTCCTCGCCCTCGTGGACGCGAGTTCGTTCTGGATCGCCGCCTATTTTAAGGAAACCCAACTCCATCACGTCAAAGAGGGTGGAAAAGCCAAGCTCACCTTCATTGGTCGTGAAAACCAGCCCTTCGAGGGAGAAATCGAGAGCGTAGCTTGGGGCATTTTTGATCCCAACGGATCGACGGTCGACCTCCTGCCCAAGGTCGGTCAGACCGTGGACTGGGTGCGCCTGCCGAATCGCTTTCCGGTTCGCATCCGCGTCACCGGCACTCCGCCAGTGCCCCTGAGAATCGGGCAGACCGTCTCCATAGCGACCATCCACTAACCCCGAATTCCCGATGCCATCTGCCGCAAAACCCATCTTGGACGAATCGTGGATTTTTCTTTCCGACATTTCCCCACTGCTCTTTGGCGGGGTCATGTTAATCGTGATTTTGACCAACCATGCGCTGTTCGCCGAGCTTGCCAGCTACATCCACACACGCTTCATCGCCCCCCTCATCGCCCGCCAGCGTTACGGGATCGCGCGCCCCTTCCTCTATCTCGGTTTTCTTCTCATGCTGTCCTCCCACCTCGTCGAGATAAGCATCTGGGGCTATGTCCTCTCTTTGACAGGCCTTGTGCCTGATCTCCACAAGGCTCTCTTCTTCAGCGCCAGCACCTACACCACACTCGGCTATGGAAATGACATTATGCCTGAGGCATGGAATGCCATCACCGCCGTCATCGCCCTTTCCGGCATGTTCTCGATCGCTTGGACGACCTCGTTCCTTATCGGCATGGTCGCCATATTCCACGACCGAAAGACTCCCCCACCCCTCGATTCAATCCATAGGGAGTAGAGGCTCGTTTTGTGTAATACCATTGTCACTTTGAAATTAGACTTTGCAGCGCAAAAGAAGGGGGGACGGCCGTCTCGGCCGTTTTGAGACTGGGCCACTTGCTTGCACTCTGCCCATCGCAACCAAGGAGCACGCCAACGCACACAGGCGGGACGCACTGTGC
>CAMBAQ010000101.1 GCA_945863785.1 Chthoniobacter flavus | reverse complement strand
AACGCCTTTTTTGGAAATCCGATGCAGTATTTTTTCCTGAAAGGAGTCGGTTTGGAACCGAATCCCGACTACGCCGCGACAATTCCGCATCAAACTTTCATGCTCTTCCAAATGATGTTCGCCATCATCACTCCGGCTCTCATCAGCGGAGCGGTAGCCGAGCGCATGCAATTCAAAGCCTACTTGCTCTTCACGATACTTTGGGTTCTGTGCGTTTATTGTCCCCTCGCCCATATGCTGTGGGGCAAGGGCGGTTTGTTTAACTGGGCATTAGGTGGAAGTATTCCTGTTCTGGATTTTGCCGGCGGCATCGTGGTGCACATCAGTTCGGGTATTGCGGCGCTCGTGTGCGCGATCTTTCTTGGGAAACGCTCGGGCTATCTCCATGAACCCATGATCCCTCACAACGTGGTATTAACCCTCATCGGAACGGGGTTGCTATGGGTCGGTTGGTTTGGATTCAATGCCGGCAGCGCGGTGAGTGTGGGGGCATTGGCGACAAGTGCTTTTGCTGCGACGCATTTTTCGGCTGTTGGGGCGACATTGGCTTGGGTGGCTTGGGAATGGCTCAAAAACGGAAGACCAAGCGTTCTTGGCGCCGCTTCCGGCATGGTCGCGGGCTTGGCCACGATCACGCCCGCTTCTGGCTTCGTGACGATCCCGTCGGCATTTCTGATCGGACTGGCAGGCGGTACGGCTTGCTATCTGGCAGTGACGAAACTCAAGAATATTTTCAAATACGACGACTCGTTGGACGTCTTTGGCGTTCATGGTATGGGGAGCACGATCGGCATCCTTCTTCTCGGCTTAATGGCATCGACTGAAATCAATCCCGCTATCGCTGGGACTTTTCAAAAGGCCGGCGTGGCGATTTCCCTGCAAGGTGGGATGAGCCAGTTTATCAATCAGGCCATCGGCGCTGGATTTGCCATCGTTTTTTCGGGTGTGATCTCCTGGATTTTACTTCTCGTGGTGAAAATGATCACGCCTTTGAGAGTCTCGGAAGAAGAGGAAGACCAAGGGCTCGATCTCGCCGAGCATGGTGAAAGCGCCTATAACGACTAAGCCGTCCCTCTGAACAGATCGAACGAGTGAAGGTTTGTGAATTTTCCGAAATCGGTTGTTTTTTTCAAATAACGACTATCTTTTCACGCGTATGATTCCATTACTCATTTTTGCCATCACTATGGGGCTTTCGCTGTGGGCCTCCCATCGTGTGAAGAGCGTCTATCGCCGCTATGCCCAGGAGCCCTCCATTTCCGGCATCACGGGAGCGGAGGCGGCAAGGCGAGTGATGGCTGATGCAGGGATTCAGGACGTGGATATCGTGTCGCAGGAGGGAGAGTTGGTGGACCACTACGATCCAATCCACAAAAGACTCGTCCTAAGCACGGACAACTACCGAGGGCATTCGATTTCTGCGCTGGCCGTATCCGCGCATGAAGCGGGGCATGCCATTCAACACGCTCGGGCTTACGCCCCGCTCAATATGAGAATGGCTGCTGTGGGCGCGACGCAATTTGCGAGCCAGATCGTGATGTGGCTACCGCTGATCGGCCTTTTTACAGGGTTCATTCGCCCACACACGGTGCTGTTCATTATGGCCACCGGTTGGGGCGTGATTATGCTTTTTAATCTCATTACACTCCCCGTGGAATTCGATGCCTCGAATCGAGCTCGAGCAGCACTCCGCCATTGCGGCATCCTTTCCACCAGCACCGAAGAGGTGGGCGTCGGTCGCGTTCTGAATGCGGCTGCGCTCACGTATGTCGCTGCCTTTCTGACCTCCTTGGGATATTTTATCTGGCATCTCCTCCCCCTGCTGACAGGTCGGCGCGACGAGGATTGAAAAAGCTTTTTTCTCGAGGGTTTGACCCGCTGCGGCATCCAGTCAATATCTGACGCGTGATCACACAGGTTCGCCTGAGCCAATTTCGTTGCTTCAACTCGCTGGACGTCCATACCGGACCGCAGCGCACCTATGTCGTGGGAAAAAACGCGCAGGGCAAAACTTCGATTCTTGAGGCGATATGCGTTCTGCTTCGACTTCAATCCCCACGAACCTCGACGGTCACCGACCTGATCAAATCCCACACGAATGGATTTGCGATTGAGGGCATTTTCAACGACACGCGATTAAGTTATCGGCACACAGGTGAAGGAAGACAAATATCTTTGGATTCCAAGCTTCAGCCAAAATCAGCCGACTACCTCGCGGTCGCTCGGGTGACTTGGTTTGCCAATACCGATCTGGAACTTGTCAAAGGCGGCGGGGCATTGCGGCGGAGATACCTCGATTTTTTAGGTGTCCAATCTGTCCCCGGCTACAAGAAGGCGCTGAGTAACTACGAACGCACACAGAGATCACGGAACGCGCTACTCAAGGAAGGGCGTCCTCGCCGCGAGATTGCCGCCTTTGATTCCTCGCTCATCGAGAGTGGCGAGTTACTCATGGAGGCAAGGTCAGAACTTTGTGCAAGCCTTGGCCCCCTGGCTCGTACTTCTTGCGAAGAAATAAGCGGTCAAGCTGACAATCTCGAGATTCGTTACCGACCGGGGTGCAACGGCCCCTTTGCCGAGGCCCTCGCTGCCTCTCGCGACGAAGAGGATCGCCTGCGACAGACGGTTTGTGGACCTCACCGAGACGACATCGAAGTGACTCTCAATGGACTGAAGGCATCCGCGTTTGCCTCCGAGGGACAGCAGCGCAGCATTGCCCTCGCTTTAAAAATTGCCCAAGCCCGCCATATTGAAAACCTCCACGGCCGACCTCCCCTGCTTTTGCTGGATGACATCTTTGGCGAACTGGATACCGAGCGCAGGAATCGTTTGCTCACGGCGCTGCCATCACAAGCTCAGGCAGTGATCACGACGACCTTTCTCGACTGGGTCGACAATACCGCCAGCGACGCCGTCTTTCTTCTCTCTGACGGGAGGCTCACGTCAGGAAAATAAGCAACCGCTAGGCTACTTCGGTTCCTCCGACCTCAATGACAGGGAGCGGAAAACGAAAGCGCAGCTCTTCATCGATCTTGATCTCGACTGTATAAATCCCGTGTTTATGAAATTGGAGTCCACCGAATACGTGGACATTTGTGGCATGCGTTTCCAGCGTCGGGAGCTCGAACTGCACCTCGCTTGTCGCAATCGGGGAATCATCCTCTGGCGTCAGAATCGAGGATTGCTGCGTGAATACACCAGTGCCTCCGCACCAACGCGTCCAAAGACAAAGTTTAAAAAAACCAATCGGAACCATTGGGGCAGGAATGACGCCAAGAATACCGACGAGCGTGTGCTGACCACTGGCTTCTTGGCGGACGTCCTCGCAGAGGAGACAAGCCTGCAAATCGGGTAGGATGAATTGGGACATCAAAAATTAACGTGGACGCATCGTCCACAGCAAGAGCACGCCGAGGATAATCCGATAAATGCCAAAGCTAACGAAAGTGTGTGACTGCACAAAGCGCAGCAACCATTTGACCGCGATGAAGGACACCGCAGCGGCGACGGATGTGCCTAGGAGTAAAAGCCACCAACTCTCATGAGCGCCCCCATCCCCATTGAGGGATTTAAATATCTTGTAGGCACCTGCCGCAAGAAGTGTCGGGATGCCGACGAGAAAGGATAACTCCGTCGCGACGACGCGGTTCAATCCACAAATCATCGCGAAAATGATGGTTGCACCGGAACGGGAAGTTCCTGGAAAGACGGCCGCTGCAAGTTGACCCGCAGCCACCATGAAGACGACTGGCCATGTAATGACATCCTGCAATTCACGTCCCTTGAGATGCCTCTCGACCAGGATGAAAATGATGCCCCCCGCGATGAGTGCACCAGCCACAGGGACGCAAGTTTTGGGCAGTTCGATTCCCAGTTTATCCATCGCCAAGCCGCCAATGACCGTGATGACAAAGGCTACGAAGATTTTGAGATTGAACTCAAAGGTGAGTGGATTTCTCCAGTTCACCATCATTTTGAGCCTTTCTTTAAAAAGCGGGAGGACGGCCAACACGGCGCCGCACTGGATCACGATATTAAAAAGATCACTCTGGCGGTAATCCAACCACTCTTGAAAAATGAGCAAATGCCCGGTGGATGAAACTGGGATAAACTCTGTAGCCCCCTCGACAATGCCAAGGATGACGATGACCAACCACTCGGGAAGTGACAAGAGATCGGGCGATTAAATGGCGCTCTCGCCGGATTCCTCGGTGCGAATGCGGATCGCATTTTCCATCGGCAAAATGAAAATCTTACCGTCACCGATCTTACCGGTTTTCGCGGCCGAGGTGATGGCTGCAACAGCCTTTTCGACCATGGCATCGCTCACGACGATCTCGACTTTCACCTTCGGAAGGAAGTCCACCGTGTATTCGCTGCCGCGATAGATTTCCGTGTGGCCCTTCTGGCGACCAAATCCTTTGACCTCGCTGACCGTCATGCCCTCGATACCAACCTCGGCCAAGGCTTCCTTAACGTCTTCCATTTTGAATGGTTTGATGATGGCTTCGATTTTTTTCATGTTGCCCGAAAGGAATCACAAGCGATCTTGGCTGGCAAGCCCCAAGAGGAACGGGCAGTATTTTCAGAACAATGAAACCTATCCACTGGCGCCGAACAAAACTCGGCAAATACCTGCGACATATGCCGCGGGCCAAGCACATCCGTGGAACCTGGCTCCACCGGCGCTTGGGCGAACGTCTTTTTGCTCCAGAGCTCTGGCATCCCACTCGGCAACGATTTGCTGCGGGCATGGCCGTGGGGGCATTTTTTGCCCTCCTCCCGCTCCCGATCCAGATGCTGGCGGCGGCATTGATGGCCTACATCACACGCGTGAATATCCCTGCGGCTATTGCGGGTACATGGATCAGCAATCCGCTCACATTCCCCTTTTGCGTCTATGCCCAATACCGGATCGGCTGCCTGTTGACGGCTCGCGAAGCCATCGGCTTTCGGAGCCATGATGCATTTGCAATGCTCTCGCATGCGCCAATGCCGTTTTTTGTAGGCATTGTTCCCACGGCTCTATTACTAGCTTTTATTGTCTACCCCCTCACTCTTTTGATCTGGGACCTCTCCGCAACGGGAATTCAAAAAACCCACATTAAAAAATCACCCCCGCTCGACACACTGAGATGATGCAAGATAAGGCCCAAGAAAATCTGCGAAAGTCGCTCGAGATTTACAAGGGCTTGGTGGAAGTGAGTTGCCTCATAAATTCCATCACAGACTATAAAAAACTGCTGAGAGCCGTCCTGACTGTCGCCCAGCGGGTCATCAAAGCTGATGCTGCCTCTCTTTTCCTTGTCGAAGAAGACACGGGGGATCTTCGGCTTGCGATAGCCACCCGCACGGACGGTGAGTTTGATGAGCCTGGCATCACCGTCCCGAAGGGAAAGGGCATTGTGGGTTGGGTGATGGATCGCAACGAACCCCTTTTGATTTCGGATGCATATAAGGATTATCGATTTTATTCCGAGGCCGACAAAAAAACCGGATTTACCACCCGCTCGATTCTTTGCGCCCCCCTCAGAAGCGAAGGAAAAACGATTGGCGTTCTGCAGGTCCTGAACCCGCTGGACAAGCTCGCGTTTGAGGCTGTCGATCTGGAGGGATTTACAGCCTATGCAGAACTCACTGCTACAGCGATAGAGAAGCTCAGAACCCTAGAAATCCAGCAAGAACAGGCGCGCGTGCAAAGGGATCTTGCGATTGCGGCCGACATCCAATGCGTTCTACTTTCAGGTGCTATTCCAGCCGCTCTTCGCGGGGTCAGATTTACTGCTCACAGCTCCCCCGCCACTGAAGTTGGCGGAGATTTTTACGGAGTTTTCTGTCAGGGTGAGGACATCATCGACTTTGTGATCGGCGACGTATCGGGCAAAGGCATACCTGCAGCCCTTCTCATGGCACGTACCCTGAGCGCCTTGCCTTTTGTTTTTTCTGCCACGGACGGACCGGCTGCCGCTCTCTCTGAATGGAATGCCAAATTCCAACCGTCAATGATACGGGGCATGTTCATCACGGCGATCGCCGGTCGCCTGATCCCATCGAAGCGCCTTCTTCTCATGGCCAATGCCGGACACTGCCAACCGATCCTTGTCCGAGCCAATGGAGAGGCCCAAGAAATCGAAACGCCCTCCAACCTGCCCGTTGGTATCACCCAAGGCGTCACCTATGAAGAAATCAGCCAAACTCTCGATCTAGGCGATCGCTTTGTTTTATTCACCGACGGACTCAGCGAATCCCAAGCGAAGGACAGCGATCCCATGTTTGAAAGCCAATTGCTGCAAGTCGCATCGGGACCCCATAATGATCCAAGCGAACTCATGAATCGCATCATCAATGCTGCCATGAATCATCGCGCCGGCGAAGACGCACGCGATGATCTTTCTATTTTAGTGGGAGGTTTCGAGTGAATCGGAAATGGATATTTTCGGGCAAGACCGAAGACCTTGCATCCATGCGAGAGGAAGTGCGTGGTTTTTTGCGGGAGACATGTATTGATGATGACGTATCTGAGGTGATCGTCTTGGCAATCGATGAGGCGTGCACAAATATCATCCGGCACGCCTACAAAGGTGAAGCCAAGCCTTTTCGAATCGAAATGAGCCGACTCAAAAACCGTCTTCGTTTTGTTTTAAGAGATTACGGAATCCCATGTGAAAAACCGAAAATCCAATCACGTGATCTCGATGAGATCCGCCCAGGGGGACTCGGGGTTCACATTATCCAACAGGTTTTTGATCTTGTGGAATACTCTCCCAAGGCTCGCGGGACTCGCCTGACTCTCGAGAAGATGACTTCCTAGACGACTTTGCCTTGCGAACGTACTTTTTCCTTAGCATCGGCTCAGGCATCGGCTCAGGCATCGGCTCAGGCATCGGCTCAGGCATCGGCTCAGGCAT
>CAMBAQ010000100.1 GCA_945863785.1 Chthoniobacter flavus | reverse complement strand
GCCCGAGGACACGGAGGAAAGCGCCCTGACCATACAGGGCAGGAAAAAGCGCCTCACTCTGCGGGATTTCTTCGCCTTGGGGAACGCATTGGGATTGACCGACCGTCAGATCTCCAACGCGCTACGCCGATTCGAAAAGGGGTTGAGCGCGGCAATCCCCCTCATCAGCGCCGGCTTCTGTTCGGAAGAAATGAAGGCACGCTACCAAGAGTTGGTCGAGCGGCGATGGGAACGGCTACAAGAAACTACCGCCAGCGATTAACGGCCCCAGCATAATCCCGGTGCGAAGGCCCGCTATAGTGGCTACGCTGCCTTTCAGGCTCTCAGATTTCAGCCCATTCAGCGTCTCTACTCTTGTCACGCCATAGTCGCGAAGCGTACGTGATTCGAGCTTTGTGCCTTGCGTGAGAAGCGGAGGTTAGTCCTCTTCGCGGTATTTGCGGGTGATCCACAGCGCTAGGACGAAGATGAGGAGGAGGATGGAGCCGAGGGCGGCGCCGAAGGGTTGGTTGCGGCCGGAGGTGAATTGTTTGAAAATGACCTCGCCGATGGTGGGATTTGTTCCACCACCCATAAGCGTCGTGATGGCAAACATGGCGATCGAAGGGACGAATACAAGCATGGCTCCAGCGGCAATGCCGGGGCGGGTGAGGGGAATGATGACCTGAGAGAATGCCCTCACGGGGCCTGCGCCGAGATCATAGGCGGCCTCGATCAGGGCATTGTCGAGTTTCTCAACGCTCGTGTAGATCGGGAGAATCATAAAGGGAAGAAAGTTGTAAACCAGTCCAAGCACAATCGCGAAGGGGGTATAAAGAATCTCCGCCGAGTGGGAGAATATCCCAGCGGAAACGAGTAGGCTATTCAAGAGCCCGTCTTTACTCAGGATCGTGATCCAAGCGTAGGTGCGAATCAAAAAACTCGTCCAAAAGGGCACCATGACGAGCATCAAAAGGAGTCCGCGCCAATGGAGCGGAGCGCGCCCGATGGTGTAGGCCACCGGATAACCCACGAACATGCAAATGAGTGTGGTGAGAAGCGCGTACCAGAGAGAAGATAAAAGAACCTTTAGCCAAAGCCAATCGAAGGCGCGAATGTAGTTCTGCAGCGTGAAATCGTAAACGATCCGGCCAAGAGCATCTCGTTCCGCAAAACTCACCACCACGAGCATCACGGTGGGGACGATGACGAATAAGAACAGCCAAGCCAAAAGCGGCATCAAGACGAGCCAGGCAACGAGATTGGGAGGCCGACGATAACCTCCCGAATCGTGAACTCCCGAAACGGCTGCAATCAAGGACATGATTTGAGTTTGCCAGCGGAGGAGCACATGAGGCGAGGGGAACGATTGCTCCCCGCGCCTCTGTGCTCCATGGAAGGACTACTGGGCTTTGAGTGAGGTGACGATTTCGTCAATCTTGGAGCCTTGGGTGCCGATGTCGCGGAAGACCTGCATTTTCGCGATATCCGCATCGCTTGGGAAGCTGGCCTTATTATTGAGTTGTTCCTCGGAGAGGAGTTTGCGTGCGGCGAGGTTCGGGTTGGTGTAGGGGAAGGCATCCGAGATCTTCTTGCTGACATCTGGGCGAAGGATGAAGTTCATGAAGGCCTCGGCATTTTCAACATTTTTGGCGGTTTTGGGCATGGCCAGACTGTCGATGAAGAGGTGTGTGCCTTCAGCGGGAATGATCCAGCGGAACTTCGGGTTGCTTTGGAGGAGAATGGCACCTTCCCCGCCCCAAACCACACCCATCGCGACATCGCCATTGAGAAGCGCTGTTTTGGGACTATCGGAATCAAAGACCTTCACGAGTGGGATCCAATTTGCGAGGACGGGCTTCACTTTATCCAGATTCGCATCGCTTATGTCGTTGATCGGAAGTTCTTGCGAAAGGAGGGCCCAAGCGGTGATCTCGCGGGCGTCGTCGAGGACAACGATCTTTCCTTTATTGTCGGGTTTAAAAACATCCGCAAAACTTTTGATGTCGTCTTTGATTAAGTCGGTATTGACCACGATGCCGACCGTTCCGGCCATGAAGGGGACGCTGAAGCTATTATCCGGATCGAAACTCATCTTGAGGAACTGCGGCGCGATATTCGAGAGGTTCGGGATTTTCGTCTTGTCGATCGGGTGAAGTAGCTTCTGAGCGATGAGAGCTTCGACGACGTATTCGCTCGGTTGAATAATATCGTACTCCCCGCCGCCGGCGGTGAGCTTCGCGAGCATCTCTTCATTCGAGGCATAGTTTTCCACCGAGACCTGGATACCTGTCTCCTTGGTGAATTGCTCGATGACGGATTGAGGGATGTATTCCGACCAGCAGAAAACGCTGAGTTTTTTTGCTTCCGGGGCTTTTCCGCAACCGACCAAAATAGCGGCCAATGCGGACAGGACGAGTGTTGTGGTTTTTTTCATGGTTTTTTGTTTCTGCTAAAAAAGTAGCTCCCCAAGGCGAATATGAAAGTCACAAGAATGAAAATGGAACTGAGTGCATTGAGTTGGGGATTCAGGCCTACTTTGGCCATGCCATAAACTTTCAGCGGCAATGTCTGAGAATGCGCACCCGTGGTGAAGACACTCACGATGTATTCGTCCAGCGAGAGCGTGAAAGACATTAGGGCACCGGAAACGATCGCGGGCATGAGGTAGGGGACGATCACTTTCCAGAAAGCCTGCAACGGCGTGGCGCCGAGGTCCATGGCGGCCTCTTCAAGAAATGGATCGAGACCTTGCAAGCGCGCTTGAACACCCACCAGCACAAAGGGAAAACAGAATGTCGTGTGCGCGATGGTGAGAGTGAGGAAGCCCAGCGGCAAATGCAGAAATTGAACGAAAAGCACCAGCAGGCTTACGCCCATCAGGACTTCGGGCATCACCATCGGAATGAAGATCAAAAGACCCAGCGCTCGCTGATAGGGGAACTTGTAGCGGTAGAGCATCCAGGCACCGACAGTTCCGAGTAGCGTCGCAAGGATCGTGGTGGCGATAGCGACAGAGAGGCTGTTTTGGAATGCGTCGATGAGGACTTTGTTGCCGAAAAGCTCGCCATACCAGCGGGTGGAGAATCCTTCCCAGCGAATATTCAATCGGGAGGAGTTGAAGGAAAATACCACCAGCAGGATGATCGGGATGTAGAGGAAAGCGAAAACCAGAGCTGTCCAAAAGCCAAAGAGGCCCGCCTGCAAACGTGCAGCGGTCACCCGCCTGCCAAGGCGGGGGTAGATCGACGCACCGTGGGAAACACCATCAATGGTCATGAATTGCAATCTGCCGAAAATCCTTAGCCAAGTCCAGCCTTCCCCGTTTGACCTTCTTGCGCGATGCGCCCATGATGGAGTCATGATTCGTGAGAAGACATTTGCGTTTGTGATGGCTGGTGGAAGTGGGGAGCGTTTCTGGCCAATGAGTCGTCAAAGTACGCCCAAGCACCTTTTGCGCCTCCTCGATGATCAGACTCTGCTCGAAGCGACGATTCGGCGTTTGCATGGTCTTATTCCGCTTCAAAACACCTTTGTTCTTACGAATGCCGCCCAACTTGAGGCCACATGGGCTGCGGTGCCCTTTTTGCCAAGGGAAAACATCATTGCCGAACCTCTCAAGCGCGACACGGCTCCGGCCTGTGCTCTAGCTACGGCTATCGCTCGTGCAAACGATCCTGAGGCGACCTGCCTTGTTCTTCCTGCGGATGCCATGATTCATGATGCGGAAAAATTCTGTGCCCAGCTCAGTGACGCTGTTAATGCGGCGAATGAATCCGGCGCCATTGTCACGCTAGGAATTCCGCCATTGTTCCCAGCCACGGGGTATGGATACCTCGAGACATTGAACGAGCGTCCGAGGGGAAAGAATGGCAGTACCGTTCGCAGCCTAGCTCGGTTTGTCGAAAAACCCGACCTCGAAAAAGCCACTGCTTATTTGGAGAAGGGGAACTTTTTTTGGAATTCGGGCATCTTTGTTTGGCGCGTCTCCACCTTTGTCGAGGAAGCCCGTCGTCAATTGCCCGCGCTCGCGGACTTTGTTGAGAGTCTGAATTCTCCAAGCGATCTTCCAGCCTTGTTGGCTCAAAAATTTGCATCATTGCCGAAGATTTCGGTGGATTACGCCATCATGGAAAATGCCCAGGAGGTCTTGACCGTGCTCGCCGAATTCGATTGGGACGATGTTGGAGCTTGGACGGCGTTGCCAGCGCATATCGTGCCTGACGCTGATGGAAATTGTATCCGAGGATCCGTCGTTGGCCATGATGCTCATCAAAATATTGCCATCTCCAATGGACGACTCATCGCTCTTTGCGGGGTGAGTGATCTCGTCGTGGTGGAAACCGCGGATGCCATTCTTGTTTGCGCAAAGAGCAGCGTCCAGGAGGTCAAGGCGCTCCAGCCTCATCTCCCTCAGGAGTTGAAATAACGCCGGGCATCAGCGTTGCTTATAATCGTAGCGAGGTGGTGCAAGTGTTTTTGCGAGGGATGCGGGCTTGGCTTAGTTTTGTAAGCGAAGCCTGACCGGAGGTCGTCAGTGGGGGAAAGTTGCGCTCATATCAAAGAGTGAATACATTTTAAATCATGCTATTGCTGTGGTCTGCAACCGCCTATGGATTAGGGTTTTTGATGCTGAAAAAAGGATTCTCATCATCTTATTGGTGAAAGAATGGATTTGTTCTTCTCACACTTATTTCTGTCCAATTGAGAAACAATCATTAAAACAGCATCTTAAAAAAACTATGCGTATCCTTATTACCGGTGGCGCCGGCTTCCTTGGTTCCCATCTCTCCGACAGGCTCCTTGAGCAAGGACATGAGATTATTTGTCTTGATAACTTCTTCACCGGTCGGAAGTCAAATATTCAACATTTGTTGACAAATCCCAACTTTGAACTGGTGCGGCATGACGTGATCGATCCGTTTAAATTTGAAGTGGATCAGATTTATAATTTGGCATGCCCAGCGTCCCCTCCGCACTACCAGCATAACCCTATCAAGACGACGAAAACTTCCGTGATGGGAGCCATTAATTGCCTTGGGCTTGCGAAACGTGTGAAGGCAAGGGTATTTCAAGCTAGCACAAGCGAGGTGTACGGGGATCCTGCGATTCACCCGCAAACAGAGAGCTATTGGGGAAATGTCAATCCCATTGGAAAAAGATCATGCTACGATGAAGGCAAGCGCGTGGCTGAAACGCTCTTCTTCGATTACCATCGCGAAAATGGCGTAGAAATTCGGATCGTCCGGATTTTCAACACCTATGGGCCAAGGATGCACCCCAACGATGGTCGGGTGGTTTCGAACTTCATCGTCCAGGCTCTTCGCGGGGATGATCTGACCATTTATGGGGATGGTTCTCAGACAAGGTCCTTTTGTTATGTGGACGATCTCATCGAGGGATTTGTTCGCTTAATGAACCAAGATAAAACTGTCGGGCCAGTGAATATAGGAAACCCTGGTGAATTTACTATGCTGGAGCTAGCCGAGTTAGTTTTGCGCAAAATTGGAGGATCATCCAAGCTAAGCTTTCAGGCCTTACCAACGGACGATCCCAAGCAGCGTCGCCCAGATATTTCACTAGCCAAGGAGACCTTAGGATGGGAGCCAAAAGTCCCTCTTGAAGAAGGAATAGATAAAACCATCGCTTATTTCCGTAAGGCTCTCTCCATTTAGCCCCCATTATTATGTCACCATCTCTTTCTATTTGTTGCCTTGGTGCCGGCTATGTCGGCGGTCCAACCATGGCGATGATCGCCGCTAAATGTCCCGATATTCAAGTGACGGTATGTGATCCCAATGAAAGCAGAATTGCTGCATGGAATTCTGATACACTACCCGTTTACGAGCCTGGCTTGAATGAACTCGTTGCCTCAGCGCGCGGTCGCAACCTCTTCTTTTCGACAAATGTGAAAGAAGCTATTCGGAAAGCTGACATTATCTTTGTAAGTGTTGGAACGCCAACAAAGAAATGTGGCATTGGTGCTGGGCGCGCCGCCGATCTAAAATACATCGAATCTGCCGCGCGAATGATTGCAGAAGAAGCAGATGGACCGAAAATCATAGTCGAGAAAAGCACCATTCCTGTCAAAACGGCCGAGGCGATGCTCACGATTCTTCGCTCGAATTCGAAAAAGGGTTCATTTCAAGTGCTTTCAAACCCCGAATTCTTAGCGGAAGGCACAGCTGTGGCAGATCTTTTAAATCCAGATCGAGTGCTGATTGGCGGGGAGCAAACGCCCGAAGGTCTCAAAGCCGTCGAGACGTTGGTTTCCATTTATGCGCGGTGGGTTCCACGCGAAAAGATTCTCACAACAAATCTCTGGTCATCGGAGTTATCTAAATTGGTGGCCAATGCTTTTTTGGCGCAGCGCATTTCATCAATCAATTCCATATCCGCTTTGTGTGAAGCAACCGGCGCCGATGTGGACGAGGTAGCGCGTGCCGTCGGTCAAGACTCTCGTATCGGTCCTAAGTTTTTGAAAGCCTCCGTAGGTTTTGGCGGATCCTGCTTCCAAAAAGACATCCTAAATCTCACTTATCTCTGTGAACACTATGGTCTACCGGAAGTGGCTGCTTACTGGGAAAGTGTCGTAAAAATGAATGATTGGCAGAAATCTCGATTCGCGGGGCGGATTGTGCGTGATTTATTTAATACGGTAACTGGAAAGCGCATTGCCATACTCGGGTTCGCATTTAAAAAAGATACGAATGACACTAGGGAAACGGCGGCCATTTCCATCTGCCGCGATCTGCTTGCGGAAGGGGCCAATGTTTATGTTTACGATCCTCAAGTGACTGAAGAACAAATACGAAATGATGTGCTTGGGGAGGGGGGTAAAAATCCGAATCTTATCGTAGTAGGAGATCCCATTGAAGCGTGTCGAGGAGCGCACGGCGCAGCTGTTTTAACGGAATGGGAGGAATTTAAGAGCCTTGATTTTCAAAAGATTCATGAAGGAATGCTCAAACCGGC
>CAMBAQ010000099.1 GCA_945863785.1 Chthoniobacter flavus | reverse complement strand
CCTTTTTTTCCCGTGCAGGGCCAGACCGTGACGACCGGACTGCCGCCCGTGGCCAAGCGAGTGCCATCTGCGGAAAAAGCGAGTGCTTGGACTTTGCTTTCAAAGCCTTGGATATGCAGCGGGTAATCGCGCGGAAAATCGTAAACGTGCACGCTGGCCGTTTGATCTGCCGTGGCAAGCCATCGTCCGGTATGCGACCAATCGACCAAGATGCTCGCTCCGCCCCAGTCGAAGCGGGCGAAGGGTTCCTTCTCTCCGAGCCTCCACATGCGAGCACCGCCGGCGCCGACCGTGGCGATTTCGTTCACCTTGGCAGGATTCCAGACAAAGTCCGCGACGGCGTCGGGAAGCTGTGGGAGGCTGAAATCGGTCGGCCCGTTTTTATCGAAAATGTGCAGCGCGCGGCCTTGTCCGGCTGCAAGATGAGTGCCGTCTGGGCTCGTTTTGACGCGCTCGATCATGCCGCGTCCGGGTTTCCATTCCTGTCCAGCCCAGCGAATCTTGCCGTCAAATCCACATGTCGCCAGATCGCCATGAAACCAAGCCGAGGCCCCATTTCCCATTCCGTGAGCAGGGAATTTTTGAATGATCCCGGCGGTGGCATCCGCGACAAGGATGTCGCCGGTCGAAGGCGTGATGGCGAGGCTGTCGCCAGCGGGAGTCCATGCCAGGTGGAGGATGTGGTCCGCCGCGCGGAGGGTGCCGATATTCTTCACGCGAGGCAGGAGCGGAAGCCGGCATTGAGGGCCTCGCGGTCAAGGTGGCGTCCGATGAAGACGAGGCTGTTTTTGCGAGGTCGCTCGCCCCATGGCCCCCCATTCGCAGCATCGATGAGCATGTGAACGCCTTGGAAAATAACGCGGTCGGTCTGGTTTTTAACGGCGAAGACGCCTTTCATCCGAAAAATGTCGGCCCCTTGTTCTTGAACAAGCTTGCTCAGCCAATCGTTGAGCTTTTTGCCGTCGCAGTCACCCGGAGCCTCGATGCCCACGCTGGAGATGTGGGAGTGGTGGTGATGGTGACCGGACTCGAGGAAATGCGGATTCACTTCCATGGCGCGATCGAGGTTGAAGCCTCCGACATCCATGACCTTGGTGATGTCGATGTCCGCGCGGGTCGTGCGGTGGATGACGGCGAGCGCGTTCACGTCGCGGATGCGATTTTCAAGGCCAACAAGATCGGCCTCGCTCACGAGGTCGCATTTATTGAGAAGGAGGACGTCCGCAAAAGCGATCTGCTCGGCGGCTTCGTCATTCTCATCGATGTGTTGCAGGATGTGCTTCGCATCCACGAGGGTCACCACGCCGTTGACGTAGAGCTTTTCCTTAATCTGCTCGTCCACGAAGAACGTTTGCACGACTGGACCTGGGTCGGCGAGGCCGGTGGTCTCAATGAGGATGTGGTCGAATTTATCCTTCCTCTTCATGAGATTACCGAGGATGCGAATGAGGTCGCCGCGAACCGTGCAGCAGATGCACCCGTTGTTCATTTCAAAAAGCTCCTCGTCGGCATTGATGACCAGCTCGTGGTCGATGCCCACCTCACCGAATTCATTCTCGATGACGGCAATTTTGAGCCCGTGTTGCTCAGTGAGAATGCGGTTCAGCAGCGTGGTTTTTCCAGCCCCGAGGAAGCCGGTGAGAATCGTGACAGGTATGCGTGACATGGGCTGAGAAAAATGGATGACGCTTCCGCCAATGCAAGCGGAAATCAATGTATGAGCCGAGATGATCGATCAGCTCAGAGTGCGAGGCACCTGCGAGGAATGGTGGTGCTTGACTGGGCGGTCGCAGGAAAGATCAAGCACCCAAGTGAAACGGGCTTCGAACGTGAGTGGCTCGTCGTCGATCTCGAAGGAAAACCGATAAATCCCGCTCGCGACCTGAATCGAATCGGAGAGCGGTCGGATTTTGAGTGTCTTTTCGTGAAGGGAAACCTGGATACCCTTGCGGGAAGCGAGAGTTTCAAAATACTTCAATCGCCCCTCTTCGGTAGAGAGCACGTGAGGCGAAAAGGTCGGCTGAAGGACGGCCTCCTCGGAGTAGAGCGAGGCCACCTTGCGGAAGTCTCCCGCATTGTTCCATTCGACCCAATTGTTGATGACGCCAACCGCTGTGTGTTTGTGGATGCTAGTTTCACTCATAACGCCAAGGACTTTGCCTCAAACTCATCCTCGACGTCACGGAACTTCTGTGGATTTTTTGTCCTACCTAAATTGGCGTTTCAGGTTCCGCAAAACGTCCGGTATTCCGAAGCCCCAACCGGACGCGGCAATCGAAAATCGGCGTTGGCGGTAGTTTCATCGTAAGGCTTGGAAATCGCGGCCAGCAAACGCTTCAGAGGGGCATAGTCGCCCCTCTCGACTGCCGCATCGAGCGCCTCTTCGACCTTGTGGTTTCGGGGAATGATCGCAGGATTGTGCCGCTGCATGAGCTTCTTAGCTTCGACGAGCGATTGGGGTTGCAGAGAAAGTCGGGAAAGCCACTGCGCGTGCCACTCGCAAAAATCCGCATCCGCGTTTGTGGGAACGCACTGCGGATCCAGATCACGGAGGGCATTGGTGTAATCCGCCCGCGTTCGCTGCATCCACTCCAGAAGCGATTTGATCAATTCCACATCACCCGATTCGTTTGTGAACAAGCCGATTTTTTTCTTCATACCCTCGAGCCAGTGGAACTCGAATCGGACGGAGAATTTCGCCAACGCTTCTTGCGCCAACTCGACCGCGTGGCTTTCATCGGGATTCAGAAGTGGCAACAGAGATTCGGCCAAGCGGGTCAGGTTCCACTGCGCGATCGCCGCTTGATTTCCATAGGCGTAACGGCCTTGGCGATCGATCGAGCTGAATACCGTGGTGGGATCGTAGACGTCCATGAATGCACACGGGCCGTAATCAATCGTCTCCCCCGAGAGCGCCATATTGTCGGTGTTCATCACCCCATGAATGAACCCGACCAGCACCCATTGGGCGATGAGGGCGGACTGGAGCTCGATCACGCCCTCCAGAAGCGCGAGGGCAGGATTTTCGGCGTCCGCTGTTTCTGGAAAATGGCGCAGCCGCGTGTGCTCCGCGAGAGCGCGAAGTTCCTCCAACCCACCACGTGCAGCCGCAAACTCAAATGTCCCCACGCGGATGTGGCTCGCCGCCACTCTGGTGAGAACCGCCCCCGGCAGTTCGGTTTCACGAATGACTCCCTCGCCGGTCGTCGCGACCGCAAGGCTGCGAGTGGTGGGGATTCCCAATGCATGCATGGCCTCGCTGATGATGTATTCCCGCAACATCGGACCGAGGGTCGCGCGACCGTCTCCCCGGCGCGAAAAAGGGGTTCTCCCCGAGCCCTTGAGCTGAATATCGAAGCGGCAACCATCCGGCGCGAGGTGCTCCCCGAGAAGAATCGCACGCCCGTCACCCAGCATAGTGAAGTGGCCGAACTGGTGACCGGCATAAGCCTGTGCGATCGGGGACGCGCCATCGGGAATCGCATTTCCCGCAAAAATCGCCGCTCCCTCGCTGGAGTCGAGTCTGTCGGCATCCAAGCCCAGCGTGCGCGCCAGCGCGTCGTTGAAAATCGCCAAGCCCGGCTCGCGCACGGCCACAGGATTAGCCTCCGAATAAAAAATCTCCGGCAACCGTTTGTAGGAATGATCGAATCGCCATCCGGCGGGATGTAGATCGAGAGTGGGATTTTCAAGCATGTCTTTTTTTAAAGGGGATTCTCCCCTCGCGCTAGCGGAACCATGGTTTTTCAGCAACCTCATTCCCGTTTTTAGGACAGTTCGGGGGGATCACCCCATTGAGGGGAGGCTCGATCGGGGGTTTTTTACGAGCGGTTGCAGGAGCCATTCCAATCGTTCCAACGCGCTACGGCAGCTTCCCGATCCGGTGACGGTGGATGCCGTGAAATCAACATTCACCGGCTTAAAATAAAAGATGAATACACTGATCAGATGGAATCCCTTCAGGGAATTTGAAACGATGCAAAACCGCGTTAGCAACCTTCTCTCCAGCCCGCTTTTGCCGGGGATGGGAGAGGAAACTTTCGTGGCCTCCGAGTGGTCGCCCCTTGTCGATGTGGAAGAAAGCGACAAGGAGTTCACTATTAAAGCCGAACTCCCCGAAGTGAAAAAGGAGGATGTAAAAATCGAACTCGAAAATGGTTCGATCCGCATCTCTGGCGAACGGAAAATCGAAAAAGAAGAAGCCGGTCGCCGCTGGCATCGCTTGGAACGAAGCTATGGCGCATTTGAGAGAGCCTTCACCCTTCCCGAGGGCACTCAACGCACCGAAATCAAAGCCGAGTTTAAGGATGGCCTTCTTAAAGTGCATCTTCCCAAAGGGGAGAGCAGCAAACCCAAGTCGCTGGAAATCCCAGTGAATTAAGGGGGGCGTCCTCGTGCGTGCCCCCTCGCGGGCAAGCACGTTCAACCTCTCCCTCCTCCGCCATGGAAGACATGCTGCAGACATTTCGGTCGTATTACAAAAAGCCCGCTGTGCGATCTCGTATCTTGGAATTCCTCGGCGGCGCCAGTCCGGAGAGCACGACCTGCGACTACATCACGGCGGATAGCTCCACCCAAGCCATGCGGCGGCCAGAACTTCCCAACGCACTTTATTCGAAGCTCGATAATGGGCTCGATATTTGCCGGTCCCTCGGGGATCGCGAATCGCTGATCGCCCATTTGGATGTGGAATATGTGAATTTTGATTTTGTGGCCGAGCCTTATTTGGATCCGGTGAGAACATTTGAGCTGCAAGAACCGGTCGCCAAAGCCATCGAACGCATTTTGGCGCACTACGGCATCCGCGCCCTCCATGTGTTGAGCGGTCGCGGTCATCATTTCGCATGGAAGATCAATCGCACATCGGATGTTTTCAGGAAACTCTGCTCCATCGGAGTTAAGGCCCCCGGCGCAAATGCCCCACAGCAAAAGCTCCGAGATGGTGCGGACTCGCCGCTCCTTCACCAAGCCTTTGCGGGACTTGGGATGCTCATGGAATTTATTAGCCGACTCGTTTTGGAAATGGCCTCTCCCGAGTGCGCGATTCCCATTGAATTAACGGCCGTGGAGGTCGACCCCTCTGCAAAGGGCCGAGGACGGGAAATGATCTCTCTCGATATCTCAGAATATGGAGACCCGTTGCCCACAAGAACTGTCCGCGCTCCCTTCAGCGCGTACTTCAAACCTTGGCAACAGTTGCATGCTATCGGTCAAAACAACATTGGAAAAATCGGGCCGATCATTTTTATCCCCCTCGACAAAATGGACACCCAGCAAGGACTGCTCGCTATGCACGCTCCGGATATCGCGGCGACATTTGCCGAGACGATTTCCACAAGCATCCCCGACCATACGGTTGGTATGTGGCGGCTTTTACAGCATTACATGAATTCCCCGCTGCATCATTTCCACGAGTATTTTTACTCCGAGGATCATGAGCCCGTTGCACGCTGGCCGCTCACCTACGATATGACGCATCTCGAGGAACTTCCGGGGGCTGTAAGAAACGCTCTCCTCTTTCCGAATGATCTCCTTTTAAAACCCTGCAACATGAGAAAGGTCACCGAGGCTCTTCTCGCAAAGGGGTGGCATCCGAGGCATATCGCCGGACTCATTCGCTCGAAGTTTGAGCGTGATTACGGCTGGGGCGACCAGTGGATAGATTACTCCCCCTCCATGCGCGCAGACTTCTACGTGCGGATTTTCGCAGGTCTCAACGTGAGTCTCAAAGAAACGCTCGCCGAGATCTGTGCGGCTGAGGATTCCAACTCATCCGCCCAATGGATGCGCTCGGAAACAAGTCGAAAAAACCAACATCTCACAATGGAAACTATAAGACTATGACGGACTGGCCTATCGGAATTTCTACGGGGTGTTTTTACAAGACCGACATCATGGAATGCCTTGAAACCATCAGGGCGAGTGGATTTAGCATGATTGAGGTCGTTTTTTCTCCTGCTCATCTGAACTACAAAGATCCGGAAGCCGTGCAACGGGCCGCTTTGAAAATCAAAGCTCTCGGGATGGAGGCGTATTCGTTCCACGCCCCCTTCGCGAACGATATCGATATTTCCTCCACCGATTTGGATCGCCGTGAATACTCGCTCGACGAAATCCTCATCGCTGTCGAGGCCGCCGCCGTACTGGGCGTGCACTATTTCGTCATCCATCCAGGTCCAGAGAATGCTGAGCACCCGACTCGCGAGGAACGACTGGTGCGCATCGAGAATGTCGTTTCGGTCCTCAATCGCGTTTCCTTGCGATGCAGCGAACTGGGTATCCGGTGCGTCTTGGAAAACAAACTTCCGCATCTCCTTTTCGGAAACTCCCATGACATTCTTTGGATCCTTGCTGCGCTAGAGACGACACAAGTCGGAGGATGTCTCGATACCGGCCACGCTTTTCTTTCCGGCGACCTTTATAGCCTCGTGTACAAATTAGCACCTTACTTGAGGATGCTGCATGTCCATGACAACAAAGGCCACGGTGACGAACATCTGCCGCCAAGCGAGGGCCGCATCGACTGGCTCGCCTTTATGCGCGAGCTGGTTCAAATCCATTTTCATGGACCATTCATTTTAGAAATTGCTAGCGGCAGTGATCCCGAGATCGTGATGGAACGGGCTAGAAAAGGTCGCTCGTATCTTCGCTCGTTGGCCCGCCGGATCGCGATGGAACCAACCGCCGTTGTTCCTCACGTTTGAGCGGGCTCCTTAGGATTTGCTCACCACGAGGCTGCGCAGTTCGGTCATTTCCTCCATCGCATATCGCACTCCCTCGCGACCCGATCCACTTTGCTTCACCCCACCGTAAGGCATGTTTTCCACTCGGAATGTGGGCACTTGGTTCACCATCACCCCGCCGACTTCGAGTTCCTCAAATGCCTGAATGGCCTTCGGAAGGCTGGAAGTAAAAACGCCTGCCTGGAGGCCAAACCGGGAGTCGTTGACCATTGCCAAAGCTTCCTCATAAGTCCCGTAATGTTGCAAAACCGCCAGAGGCGCAAAGGCCTCATCCTCGAGTGCCGAACATCCGTTGGGTACATTTTCCAGCAACACAGGTCCCAATACAGAACGA
>CAMBAQ010000098.1 GCA_945863785.1 Chthoniobacter flavus | reverse complement strand
TGGGGATTTTTGGGACGGACAGAGCCCATCCCTCCGAGGGCGATCGAAGGACGCCTTCCGTGACGGAGGGACCGGCTCTGTCGGTCCGTGACTAAAGCTTAAATCTGGAAATCCGTCCGCAGCATGTTGCGGAATTTCAGATAGAGGACAGCGCCAAGTGGCTTTTGGCCGCACTGGATCTTCACAAGACCGCTCATGCCGGGACGCAAAATTCCGTTCGGATCTTCAAGGGCGATGGTGGCTTTGTAAACCAAACTGGACGGGAGGGCGATGGGCGCCGAGTTATTCCCTCTATCAGTCAGGACACTGGGCACAGTGCCGCCAGCATACTGGCTGAGAGATTGATGAGGTAACTCTAGCGAAGGACTTGAGGCAACAGTGAGGACTTTTCCAGGGGAAGCCTTGCCGGGAGAAGAAAGCAGGCGGAAGGTAACGCTCTGGCCGACCTCCACAAGACTGGCCTCGTTTTCTTTCAACACGACTACGGCTTGGAGGGGGCCGTCTGGAAGAATCTCGCATAAAAGTTCCCCCTGCCGAAGAAGAGTGCCCACTTTATCTTGTAACTTTTGTCCGATCACCATGCCTCGCACAGGGGCACGCATTTGGAGTGCCGCAACATCCTGCGCCTGCTTTTTAATGGCCGTGTCGAACTGTAAAACTTGGGCGCGAAGTGACGGGATTTCCTTATCCATCTGCCGGGAAAGCGCGAATGCCTGTTGGACATGGAGCGTTTCTTTTTGAAGCTTCAGCTTGGCAAGATAAACCCCTAGTTCGGGATTCTCCAAGACGGCCAATTCCTCGCCCAACTCAACACTTTGACCGTCGCTCACGGAAATCTTTTGGATAAACCCACCCGTCGCCGCGGTGACGCGAATGCGGTTGCTACCCTCCAAGGCGCAGGCGGTCTTGACTGTCACGGGCGCCGGAAAGAACAGCAAGGCCGCCACGACCAGCAAAACGCAACCGAGGGTGATGAGCACCCTATTTCGGACTCGGTGGTCATCTTCAGATTTAATGACTTTCATAATTTGACTGGCCACCAACCACGGTGGTGCAACGATACCCATCACAAGCACGATTCCCGCGCTGGACTGCACAATACGATCTAGGCCGATTGGCTCAAGCATGCTACCAATATGCTGTATCATGTTGCTGGCAACTATAAATGTCCACACATAGCTGCCGACCCCATAAATCAGAATCGGCCACTTGAAACCCTCGACGATGGGGTCTCGCAAAACGCCTTCTCCTCCTGTGAAAAAACCCGCTGTGCGAGTGACCAAAGCTCGATCAGCACGTTCCTTGAGATTTGGAACCTCCAAAAAATCAGACAGGGCATAGTAGCCATCGAATTTCATGAGGGGGTTCACATTGAAGAAAACCGTCATCACACTGCAGACGAGGGCCACATTGAAACACACTTGGTTGAAAAACCCTGGAGGTGTGAGAACCCATAGGGCGGCGGCCACCGAGGCTAAAAATAGCTCGAGGTAAATGCCAGCGAAGTTCACGACAATACGTTTCCATTTTTCCGTAAACACCCAGCTATCCGTGGCGTTGCAGAAGAGAAAGGGAGAAAAAAGAATGAACATGGCTCCCATTTCGTGAACCTCCCCGCCAAAATGCTTGCAGGAGAGGCCGTGCCCGAACTCGTGAACAATCTTCACTAAAATCATCACGATCCAAATGATGAACAGGTTTTCCCAGCCGAAAATATTCGGCATGCGACTGACGAAGCTGCCGGTATCGCGAGTCAAGAGCCATCCACTTGAAGCCATCATGACCAAAAGAACCGCTACGGCCTTCCACGTCCAAAGGAACCCCAAACGCTTGCTCATCCGCAGCAGGAGAAGATCAGGATCAAAAAGGGTGATCTTAAAAGAAATAAATTTCGAAAGAATGGTCAGCCAGAGTTTGCCTTTTTTGGCTTTTTTAATGGCGAACTGACGCTGGTGGTAGATGCTCTGCGCCATCGTGCCGTCGGTGAGCAACAAACCGGCATTCATAAACTGCATGAGAGCAATCTGGAGATCCTGCTCGTCGTAATCCGCCTCGGGAAAAGCCCTCTGCATCATCTGCAAAATCTGGAGGCCGGTTTTCTTGCCGTCCAAGAGTGTGGAAAGGTAGTATTCCTTCTGCCCCCAGCGGAAATACTGGAGTGAGAGAGGATCTTTAACCACATAGGCGTCCCTCCCGCGAATACGGAGAGGAGTCACCTTGAGATCCTGACGAAGAGGCGGTAACTGGGATTGCTTGCGAAACTGAAAATCCGTCTCCGGGGATGTCGCTGAATTATCGACAGTCGCCGGGGCATTAATCATTGTGGAAGGATTTTTACAGGAACGCGGGTCCCGGCGCTTAAGAGATTTTGCGGATCCTCTACGAGAATCTTAATCCGGTATGAGGTGCCTCCAGCATCAAGAATGGGATCGATAATTTCGACCGCTCCAGAAAGATCCGCCAAGCCTGAAATGGAAGAGTCAATCTCGGCTTTCATGCCCTGCCGCAATTTCCCGAAGGAAGCCGCATCAAGGTAAACAATGATCGATTTGCGCTGCAGCGAAACAATCTCTGCCACTTTCTCCAAGCGCTGCACGGACTCGCCGGGGTCTTTCAAAATGCGAATCACATAACCGGCAACAGGCGATGTGATCGTGCGATCGCGAAGGCGAATTTTCAGGAGATCGCACTCGGCCGCCGCGCGCTTGGCCATAAGCATGGCGCGATTCATATCATCGCGACTGGCGGCATTTTGTTCAAAGAGCCGCTTGGTGGATTCGTAATCCTGGTCGGACTGGCGGGATTGAAGTTCGGCCAGTCGAAGTTGAATTTCCACCTCCTCATTGTTGAGGCGGGCGATGGGGGCGCCTTTCTCCAAAAAGGCGCCTTCTTTAACTACAACCTCCATGAAAAGCCCCTCACTGGGGGAAGCCAGATCGACCTCTGTTTCGGGTGTCACTAGGCCCTCTGCGATCACAGGAGCGACTTGAGCTGGTGGCTGCGGCTCCTCGGCCAATGTTGCCGAGAGGACATAGGAGGAGAGAACGGCAACCAGAAAGACGGGACGTGTAAATTTAAAATAGAACATTTGTTTTCAACCAATTTAGAAATCTGCGCGTGGCCGTGTAGGCCAGCGGCCTGTAACCAATCTCCAATCGAGCCCGACCAGTGAAGCCCGCGCGGAAGAGGGCCGCATATTCTGGTTCGGACGGAAGTGCTGCCGTAAGCTTGAAGATATTCTTGCCAGCCACGACCTCGGAAGCCGCCGAAATCGCACTGAAGCCCGTGATTTGAGTGGTGAA
Source organism: Chthoniobacter flavus (assembly GCA_945863785.1). Taxonomy (GTDB): domain Bacteria; phylum Verrucomicrobiota; class Verrucomicrobiia; order Chthoniobacterales; family Terrimicrobiaceae; genus UBA967. Next base: position 3,872 of record CAMBAQ010000098.1, on the reverse strand, counting down.
TTTTTTTTGCGGAAGAGAATTAAGGACGTACCGGATCGTGAGTGGTGCCCCCTTCTTGAGATACTCGAGCACCCCGACAATATCGGACTCCGGAACATTGACCTCGAGCTCCCACGAGGAGGGGTCGCCGACAAGGGCGAGTTGTCCGCCAACAGGCAGAGCATCCCCCTGCCGGGAAGAAAGATTCGGAGTCATGACTAGACCTTGAATCGGACTGCGAATGATCGCGCGGGCGACTTGATCCTCATGGAACTCGCGCTCGCTCTTGGCACGCTGAAGTGCCAGCGACGAAATACGAGCAGCCACACGTTCATTTTGAGCGGTGAGCCGGTCGGTCTCCGCAGCCAATCGGGATTCCTCTTGGGAGGCAATTTGCATTTGCTTGCGAAGCTCGGCATCGTCCAATCGGGCGATCGGCTGCATGGCTTCCACTTCCTGACCATCTTTCACCAAAATCTCCACAATGCGACCGGGTGTTTCGGCGACAACTAAGGCCCGCTTGCAAGGAAACAAACGGGAGTCGCCGGAAAACTGGTATTTGACAGGACAGAGAAGAACAAGCAGTACAACCGCTGCAGGGATCCACAGACGGGAGCGGATCCACTTGCGCTTGACCTCCTCTGGCTGGCGCCGCCAAATAACAAACTTTTCAGCGAGGCGTCGAAGTGGCAGGAAATCGTAATGAATGGCGCGCTTCAAGGCGCCTGCGGAGTGGTTCCCCAAGGAGACAGCCGTCTGGTGTCTCTGAGAATCAAAAGTGCCGATCTTCTCACTCTCAAGCACCAGCATACCGAGAAGCTCTTGATTGGGAAGTTGGATCCCGACCACCAAAACCTCCTCCATTTTACTCAAGTAAAAGTAATCCGAAAGGTCGCCCTGCTCCTCCCTTTTTTGATTGGCTTTGCGGTAGCCTGTGGGAAGGCCGGTTGCCTTGGCATTCTCCGCGAGCTGGAGGATCGTCCGCGCCACGGCACTACGGGAATCAAACGCTGCGACATTGGACGCCGCTTCCACAGTCAAATAGCCCGGAGCCCGCTCAACTACCAGCGCGCAACGATCGCACTCCACCAACTCCCGGGCCCGATTCACGAGCGTCACCGCTAGCGACTTGAGGTCGGGGGCACCTGCAATCTCATCCAAAAAACGCGCCATCAACTGAAGGCGCTCGGAAATCTGCGACATCGACTCGAGTTTCTGCACACGAGCCATGCGGGCCGCCCCCCTGCCGCATTCGTCGAGCAAATCGCACGCCTGCTGAGGAAGATCTTGATCAGCGGCTGTCGACCACCAACTGACTTGAGCCCCTTGCACTGCCCCCCCACCCTGCCCAAAAAGAAGCGGCGTGAAGGCAAGACCAAACGGGCATTTGTTCGGCGAGACATCCCCGAAAGGCACAAAAAGCGTCTTCTGATCGTTGGCGCAAAGAGCGATTTTTTGAAGAATGAAATCCTGCTGTTCTGGGTCGGTATCAAACAAAATCGGCCCACGGTCGGACCCACCTAGAGGAACAAACTGCTTGCCCTGTAATAACCAAAGATGACACCCCCGCATCCCCTGCAAGGCCTCAGTGAGAATCTGGAGATATTGGCGATAAAACTGCTCCGGGGAAACCTCCTGCTGGAACAACAGGTCAATTTGGTTTTTTAGCGGAGAGGATGTTTGCATTAATGAGAGTAAGTGTCGATAACCCCGAGCGGGTGGGCAATATTTTATTTGTGAAGTCGCTTGTCAAGACTATGAGCCCTCGCTATCCAGATAGCGATTGTATTTTGCAAATTTGAAACTGAAAAAATATCTCCTTCTGCCTTTACTGTGCTTCGCTGGCAGCATTCAAGCCCATGCGAATGAGTCTACCGCAATAACTCCAGCTGAATCCACCCCCGCTATACCGGATTCAAATACCGATCCGGCCCCAACGACCACTGGGGCGCCCGAGCTAAGTAGCAGCGCGACAACTGAGGCCAAGACTCCCAGCGTTCCCACGCCGCTGGCCCCCTCGGATTTGGAGTCCATCTTTATTTCGGTGACCGGCGGATCTGGCTCCAGCCTGAGCTTGGACATTCCGGAAATGGTGCGAATGGCTTTAAGCAACAATTCTGACATCAAAATCCAGAGACTGGCGCCCGAACTCGGGCAGACGGATATCCGGCGAGCCCTAGGCCTATTTGATCCGCAACTCGCCTTCTCCAGCCAATATGCAGAAAGTGAAACGCCACAAAACGCGCAGCAATACATCGCAACGGGGGGGCAAATCACACAGTCCACCGAACCCCGGATTTTCAGCTCTCAAGATTATGACATGCGCTGGCAGCTCGGAGGGCTTACGCCTCTCGGCACCCAATACTCTCTCAACTTCAATCAACAACAAGCGCGCAATGACATTAACATTGAAAGACCCCCCTCGCTTTTTTATCCCGAATACACCAGCGTATTGGGGCTTTCCCTTTCTCAGCCTTTATTGAAGAACTTTGGACCTGATGTCAATCTGGCCGGCTTAAGAATTGCGAGAATTCAGAAAAAGATCGGTTGGTATGATTGGCAGAAGCAAATGATCAATAGCTTGTCGGAAGCTCTCTATCGCTACTTTGATCTTGTGTATGCCAATGAAAATATGCGTGTAAGAAAAGAGGCCGTCGAAGCCTCACGACTACTCGAGCAACAAAACATCCAGCGTGTTATTGGGGGAAAAATGAGACCGTCCGATGTCTGGGAAGCACAGGCCTCGCTTTCCAATAACGTCGATTTGGCGCTTCGCTCGATGAATAGCTACATTGAAGCTCAAAACAGCCTTAAATCGGTGATTTTCACAGATAAAATGGCCGAAAGCGGATCCATTAGCCGCATCATTCCAGAATCCAGCCTAGAAGTACCGACCGTTGCTATTGATCGTTCCCAATTCATCTACGAGGCGATATCCAGCAGGCCAGAATACCTCAACATCGTATCCAAGGCCGAACAGGAAGGGATTCGCGTTCGCTATGCTAAAAATCAATCTTATCCGACAGTGAATTTGGTGGGAAATATGGGGCTCACTGGACTCGAAGGAGAATATGGCACTTCCTTATCAAACGCCATGTCGGCTCAAGGCACCAACTTTTCTGTAGGCGTTCTGGTCTCCATTCCCCTAGGGAATATCGAAGGAAGAGCCAACTTGGACGCCGCGAAGCTACGGGAAAAACAAGCCCAGATCGCCATTCAAAAAGCCATCACCGCTATTTCGATTGAAGTGGATACCGCTGTAAGTCTGCTGGCAACGAGCCAACAACAAGTCATAGCGGCCCGCGACACAGCCCTCGCTGCTCGCAAGACGGCCACAGCTGAAGAAAAACTTCTCGAAGAAGGAAAGGCCACGACCTTCGAGGTCGTGAGGCTTCAAAGCAATGCGGCGGAATCTCAATCCAGAGAATTGGCATCCATCGCCGCATACAGAAAAAATGTGGTCAGGTTGGCTGTGTCGCGCGGAAAACTCCTCAACGAATTGGGTATCAGCTTGCAAAAAGAAGCTCTGCAAACTGCCATGCCAAGCAAGAAGAATAACATTCAGTTGCCCCAGTCCATGCAAAACCAATAGGTGCGGCTTAATACCGCTTTAACACCTACCTTCCTGGCATGGCGTCAAGGATGAGGCCCTTGAGATATTCGGTTTCGGGAAGTCCTAGGACGACTGGGTGGTCGGAAGGCTGGGCGAGGCGGCGGGTGATTCGCATGTTGCGGCGCGCATCGTAGAGACCCTCCGAAATCGCATTTTCAAATTCATGCCCAGCCACATGGTGCGAGCAAGAGAAGGTGACCAGCGTGCCATTTTTGGAAAGCAACTTGGCTGCGCGGGCATGCAGATCCCGGTAACCTCGGAGGGCGTCACCGACTTTTCC
>CAMBAQ010000097.1 GCA_945863785.1 Chthoniobacter flavus | reverse complement strand
ACCGACCTCAGCGCCGTGGACTACCAAGCCGCCCGCCGCCTCATCAAACCAACCCTCGCCTCCTCCAACCGCATCGATGAAGTCCGCCTCGCAAAGAAACTATCTGATATTTTTCGCCATCAGTATCAAGAAGCCGCGAGGTTGGCGAAGGAGGGGAAATGAATCTCCCGCAACCCAGGCCGCTCGGGAAGCGGCACGGGAGACTCTCGCAGGGAGCCCGAAAGGGTAAGATGAGCGGGAGCGAACGCATCAACGCGCGAAGCCGCGAAGATACAGAGGAGAAAAGCCTTCATTTTCTTCCGTGCCGCCCAAAATTTCCACGCATGAAAAACCTACCTCATTTCCGTACAAACCCTGACTCTTTTTTCTCCCCCCTCCGCGCCTTCGCGCCTTAGCGGGAGACCCAATAAAATGTCCCATTCCCTTTCCAAGTTTGTCTTCTTCCTCACCGCCGTCTTTTTTGCCCTCTTTTTTGTATGGCCGATCGCTGAAACCCTTCGCGGCGCCTTCGTCGGTTTGGATGGACAATTCACTTTCGCTTACATCAACGAGGTCTTTCGCAACCCACTTTATCTCGAGGGCCTCTGGAACTCCCTCCAAATGGGTATCTGGAGCACTCTGCTGGCCGCGTTTATAGCCATCCCCCTAGCCTACCTCAGCGACCGTTTTTTATTCCCCGGAAAATCCCTTCTCTCAGCACTCGTCCTCGTCCCCATGATTTTGCCCCCCTTTGTGGGTGCGATCGGAATCAAGCAAATCCTCGGACAGCAAGGGGCACTCAATGCCCTCCTTGAAACGACCGGCCTCATGAATCCCACTCATCCCATTGACTGGTTGGGCGAGGGACGCCTATGGGGCATCATTCTTCTCAACGCCCTGCATCTCTACCCCATCCTCTATCTCAACGTCGTCGCCGCCTTGGCCAACGTCGATCCCGCGATGGAAGAAGCTGCCGTCAATCTCGGTTGCACGGGATTCCGCAAATTTCGCCGCATCACACTCCCCCTCATCATGCCGGGCGTCTTCGCCGGAGGGATTATCGTTTTCATCTGGTCCTTCACCGAGCTCGGCGTTCCGCTGATGTTTGATTTCACCCGCGTCACATCTGTTCAGATTTTTCAAGGCATCAAGGATATCGGAGGAAACCCATTCCCCTTTGCGCTGGTCGTCGTCCTCCTCGCATCCACACTTTTTCTCTACGGTATGAGTCGGTTTTTCTTTGGCCGAAATTCCCACGCCATGATGGCCAAGGCCACCAGCCAAGGTGGCCCCCGCAAGGCAGGTCGGCTCGTCTCATGGCTTTGCACCTCGTTATTTTTAATGGTCACTTTTCTCGCCATCCTTCCGCACATCGGCGTCGTCATGGTTGCCTTTTCGAGCGACTGGTATCACTCGGTCCTTCCGAATGGCTGGACTCTGGCCCATTTCGAATCCGCCCTTGGCCACAACCTCACGCTCCCTTCGATCCAAAACAGCCTCAAATACGCGAGCTTGGCGACTCTCCTTGACCTCATCCTCGGCGTCGCCATCGCCTACGTTGTCACCCGAACCCAGTTGCCCGGCCGACAAATCCTCGATTCCATGGCCATGCTTCCACTCGCCGTTCCCGGCTTGGTGTTGGCTTTCGGATACCTTGCCATGACTCAGGAAGGTCAATTTTTTGCGGCCCTTAACCCAACGGTCGACCCGCTCGTGATCTTGGTGATTGCCTATTCCGTGAGGCGTCTCCCCTACGTAGTACGTTCAGCCGCCGCTGGCTTTCAGCAAACCAGTGTTGCCCTTGAAGAAGCCGCCCATAATCTCGGATGCCCCCCCTTCAAGACACTCCGTAAAATCACCCTCCCCCTCATTTCCGCCAATCTCCTCGCCGGTGGTCTCCTAGCTTTTTCCTTCGCGATGCTGGAAGTGAGCGACTCGCTCATCCTGGCCCAAAAACAGCAGGATTTCCCGATCACCAAAGCCATCTACGAGCTTTACCAACTTCTGGGCGAAGGTCGCTTTGTCGCAAGTGCCTTGGGCGTCTGGGCGATGATCTTTCTAGCGATAACCCTCACCGGCGCCAGCCTCATCCTAGGCAAAAAACTTGGCGCCATCTTTCGGGCTTGAACTTGATTTGTTGGGTCCGCGGACTCGAACGGGGGCTATCCTCTAAGCTGGCATTTCTTTCGGCATAGATTCCATCAGTGCGGAAAAAAGATGTTTGAGTAATTTCATTCTTACTATAGTCGAAAGTGGCGAACCAATTAGGGGCACCAGAAGAGGTAACTTGGTAGATCTGCGGCAATGCCCTCAACCAGCTGCTAGCCTCAGGATAAGGCCGGCTCTTTTTACTCTTTTTTCAGCTACACAGAATCGGAGCCAAAAGGGGCGACTGCATGCACTCAATTACTCCCTGAATGTGGGTTTTTTCGGGCCGACAAATTGGGTTTGTAAAAAAATCCACACACGCAGAGGAGGTGTCTTTTTTTAGCCACCCTAGGAGAGCGCCCACCTAGTGAAGAGGTTTGGCATGGCATTTGCTAAAGGAGGTTTTGCATCGGTCTGGTCCTTGTGGCCAAGCCTCGCAAATCCAACACAAATCCATGATCAAATCCAAAACCATACTGGCAGGCCTCGCTGCAGCGCTTATTGCGGCAGGCTCTCTCATCCCAACAGTGGCTCTAGCGCAAGAAGCCCCGACCACCCCCGCTATCGCGGCTCCTTCGACAACGGTTGTCGCTGAGGAAAAGGCTCCGCCCACCTTGGAGCAGCGGATTGCCGGACTCGAGGCCTACATTAACAATGTGGATCCCGTAGGCAGCAAGGTCGAAGCCGTCGCTGGCCCAGGCCATAATGGCTGGATGATGACTGCCGCCGCACTGGTGCTTTTCATGACCCTTCCGGGCTTGGCACTTTTCTACGGTGGCCTCGTTCGCTCTAAGAACGTCCTCTCCATCCTCGCCATGTGCCTCGGCCTTGCAGGAATGGTAACGATCCTCTGGTGGGCGGTCGGTTACAGCCTCGTCTTTGGAACGAACTTCGGCAGCCCGTTTCTCGGCGGTTCGGAGTTTTTCTTCCTTAAAGGCGTGGGAGCCGCTCCAAACACGACCTATGCCTACTGGATCTCACAGAGCGTGTTCTGTGTTTACCAACTGACTTTCGCGATCATCACCCCGGCCCTCATTTTCGGAGCCACAGCAGAGCGCATGAAATTTTCGGCTGTCATGGCATTCAGCTTCCTCTGGATGTTCGTGGTTTACTTCCCACTCGCCCACATGGTCTGGGGCGGCACAGGCTTGATGAACGGTGTCTGGAATGCTGACGCCAAGATCCCAGCTGTCGACTTCGCTGGCGGAACCGTCGTTCACATGTCCTCGGGCTGGTCTGCCCTTCTCCTTTGCATCCTTCTTGGTCGCCGTCTCGGCTTCGGCAAAGTCCCAATGCCTCCACACAGCATGGTTCTCTGCATGGTCGGCACAGGTATGCTCTGGGTCGGATGGTATGGCTTCAACGCCGGCAGCGCCCTCGCCGCTGACGGAATCGCCGCTAACGCCTTCCTCACCACGACACTCGCAGCCGCTGTCGGAGCCTTTGTTTGGGCAATGCTGGAAGCTGTACTCAAAGGACACCCAAGTATCTTGGGCTTCTGCTCAGGTGCCGTCGCCGGACTCGTTGTCATCACTCCTGCTGCAGGATTTGTGGATTCGACAGGAGCTGTGATCATCGGCGTGCTCGCTGGGGTTGTTCCCTTCTTCGCGGTGACATACATGAAGGCGAAGCTCGGCTATGATGACGCACTCGATACCTTTGGAGTTCACGCTGTGGGTGGAACGATGGGTGCGCTCGTGACGGGATTCCTCGCAACTTCCTCAGTCAACTCCAACCTTGTCAGTGATGCCTATGCCGCCAAAAACGGCCTTAAGGCTGCAATCGAAGGAGGAACACTCTGGGTGCCACAACTCCAAGCCATCGCGCTCACCTTGGCCCTAGCCCTTGGCGGAACATTCATCATCACGATGGTCATCAAATATACCATCGGTCTGCGTGCCAGTGCCGAAGATGAATCAGCGGGCTTGGATATTTCCGACCACGGCGAAGAGGGCTACATCCTCAAATAACAATCGAAGTCCAACAGACAAATAATCCTATGAAAAAAATCGAAGCAATCATCAAGCCCTTCAAGCTCGAGGAAGTCAAAGAGGCACTCGCCGACCTCGGTATCGAGGGAATGACGGTAAGCGAAGTCAAAGGTTTCGGCCGCCAAAAGGGGCACACCGAAATCTACCGAGGCAGCGAATACACGGTCGACTTCCTGCCAAAAATCAAAATCGAAGTGGTCCTCTCCGACTCAGCGTTGGATAGCGCGCTGGCCGCAATCGTGAAATCAGCAAAAACCGGCAAAATCGGAGACGGTAAGGTCTTCGTCTCTGCCGTCGAAGAAGCCATCCGTATTCGCACGGATGAAACCGGCGAAAAGGCCATCTGATAATAAAAAGCTAGTCATAGTATAGTGCAAGGCGGCGGGGGTCTCACGATCCCCGCCGTTTTTGTTTTTAGGAGAATCGCTTTTCTCTTTTTCTCATCGATGCGCTCGATGGCGTAGCGGAGCATCGTCCGAGGCATCCGAGGGCCATGGGTTTCGATGAAGTCTAAGACGCCGCTTTCGTCTGTTTTTCCAGCCTCGCGCAGCATCCACCCTGTGGCTTTGTGGATGAGATCTTCCGAATCGTGAAACAGCGCTTCCGCGAAACGGAGGGTCAGCGAAATATCGCCGGACCTGATCCATGCCCATGTTGATACGATGGCAATGCGTCTTTCCCAGAGTGAACGAGATTGAAGAAGTTCCGTGAGAGGGTCGGGATTTCGGGTTACCAACAGATATTCGCCGAACAGTTGCGCAGCCGAGATATCCACGAGGTCCCAATTGTTGATATGAGCGAGATGAGCAGAATACAGATCGGAGAGGATCCGCTTCTCGTCGTGGGATTGCGATTTTCTAAATTGGGTGACCCATATCACGAGGCAACATAAGCGCTCCTCGTGCCAGCGGGATTTCAGCAGAGGAATAAGGTCCTTGGGGTTAGCAGATAGGAATTCTTTGGCCAAACCTCGGATCTGGGGAACAGTAATCCCGAGAAATCGGTCGTTTTCTGCATATTCACCCGGCCCAGTCTTAAAAAACCTCTTCGCCACGAGCGCTTGACCTGAATCTGAAAGGCTCCGAAGCCGACTTGAAATACGTGAAGCGATATCGCTCATAAGGCAAGTCACTTGAGTTCGGATCGCACAACGAGGGCAATACAAAACAGATTAAAACATTCTACGGAGAGCGCCTAAGTTGCTTTCTTGGGACCCATCCGTTAAAGACAACCGCTGTGAATCTTTTCTTGGAATATTCAAATCGCTCATTTTCGAAACAGGGCTTGGGGAGCAGGTTTTTTTTGCGCGCTGCCCTAATGCTGATTGCATTGATTCTGGCGGGATGCGCGGCTGTGGAGGTCAAATTCAAGCGTCTTAAGTCGGAGCTGCCCGAGAACGTCAAAAAGATAGCTTTGAATGATGAGAGCGGACGCGCTGCAGCGTTGCTAGCAATCCTTCATTCTTCAGGAAACGAAACTGCCAAGTCTGTGGCCACACAGGAACTGGTTACGATTCTTTACGGACGCCATTTTGCCCCCCTTGATTTGCCGCTAGGATCAGTGGCGTCAAAGTTGGCAATGGCATCGGCGAATGCCGATACCATCAATCCCACAGTCGCGGATGAATTGATCCCCGCCGCCGCTCTGGAAATCAACGGCCTACTGAGCCGATCTCTTCAAGACGGGATCGGTGTTCCCTATGTGGCTCACTTCAAGGCAGGCTCGCCCCAACTCGCAGGTCAACCCGGATTTCCAAGAGTGGGCATGAGCATTCCTGTTACCGCCCTAATCGCCTTCGATAAAAACGGGGCAGAGCTTTCATTTTACCAGACTCTTCGCAAAGACCATGTCCGCATAGCAGGACATACTTATCAACTCGCGACCGATTTTTCTGCTTCGCTGGCACATTTAATCAGCAAGGGGCGGAACCGCCTCATCGATTTCCAAGCGTTGATTTACTCCGATAAAAATATCAGCCAAGCCGGGTTGATCCAACTTCAAGCTTACGACCCCACAAAAATCCCTGTCGTTTTTGTTCACGGACTCCTCTCCCGCCCGGAAGCATGGATGCAGGCAGCGAATGAACTGGTCGCCGATCCCAAGATTCGCTCACGCTACCAATTTTGGTTTTTCATGTATCCCACCGGTCTTCCGGTCTGGGAATCAGCAGCGAAGTTGCGCTCCGAACTGGATCGCTTCAGGCAAACACTTGACCCCCACCACACCAATTCCAAACTCAACCAAATCGTGCTTGTGGGTCACAGTATGGGGGGACTCATCTGCGACCTGATGGTGCGTGATGGCGGTCAGAATTTGTGGAGCCAGTTTTCAGACACTCCTTACAAGAATATCCCTATCTCTACGCCTGCGCGGAAGCGAATGGAGAGCATGATCGAGTTCAATGCACGCAAGGACGTTTCGCGCGTCATTTTTGTGTCCACCCCACATCGCGGGAGCGATATCGCGCTGAATCCCCTAGCGGATTTATTCTCGAATCTCATCCGTTTACCATTGGAACAATTCCGAGGTCAATATAGCCCCGTCATCATGGCAATGAGATCGAATGTGAGAGATCTCTTTGGGGCCCCAGTCAATAGCATCCGCTTCCTTAAGTCCAAATCTCCGCTCCTGCTTTCGATTCTCAATCTTCCGCCAACCCCAGGATTGCCTTTTCACTCTGTGATCGGTGACAGAGGAAAAGGAGGAGGCGCAAATAGCTCGGACGGCGTAGTACCTTACTGGAGTTCGCATCTCGACTTTGCGGTGAGCGAGAAAATCGTCCCCTCCGGCCATGGCGCCAACGAGAATCTACAGGGCATCGCTGAAATCCACCGGATCTTGCTGGAAGCAGCAAATATAAAGCCGACCGGCCTCACTCAGACAAAATAGGGCAGCCTCGGAGACTATGCGTTCGCTGACGATCTCGCGGCCTTGAGCCCGCGATGGCGGAGGATCGAGATGAGCACGAAGGCGAATTCGATCAGAACGAAGCCAACCGCTGTCGGAAATCCTCCCGCGCCGAATCCGTAACTGTGGAGCCCGACCCCGAGAACAAAATTTACCCCATACCACGCCATGAT
>CAMBAQ010000096.1 GCA_945863785.1 Chthoniobacter flavus | reverse complement strand
CCAGCCTCTGCGCAAACACCAACGAACCATTCTTTCATGTCGGGATTGTCGTGCGGGCAAGACTTCTCGACTCCATCGGACCACTCCTGGATTTCGCGTGGCGACTTGGGGAGGCCATTTTTATCCATCCAAGATGCGATTTCTTCGTTAGTGGCTCCGGATTCGATGACCTTCTTCACATCTGCTCCAGTGATGCCCTTGAATGTAAAAAGATAATTGTCCAGTGGGCAATCGTAGTGGTATTCGCCATCTTTGCCGGCGATTTCGGAACGGCCTTTGTCAGCAAGGCGAGCGAGGAGAGCATAGCCTCCCGTGCGAATGCGTGGGCTGGCGGGAGCTTCTTTGGTGAGGTCTTTTGTCGTCATAATGTATAGGAGTCTTTGAATGTGTTTCCGTTTCCGGATTCCCTATCCAAGGCCCGATGCTGAGTTCCTGTAAAGGTATTAATTGAATCGCGTAAATCTCGGTCACTCGTTTCGGGTTGCTGCCCCTTTCGGGATTCTTCTTGGAAAGTGGCGGATGCTCATAGATTTTCGACTCATGAAAAAAGCTGGCAAAAAAGTGGGAGGGGGGATGTTGCTGGAGGAATTGCCGCTTTGGGCGGGGGCGACTTTCTGGGGCTTGCTGGCGTTTGGGGGATCGGCTTGGTTTCAGGCGCCGTTCACCCCATTAGTCGCTGCACTTCTCTTTGCGTCACTTTTTTCGGTGATGCTTTGGCTTTCTTTCTCCGTCGTTCACCATGCCGAGTGCTTAGCGGAAAAGCTGGGAGAGCCTTTCGGAACGCTCATTCTCACCCTATCTGTGATCTCCATCGAAGTGGTGATGATTTCGGCTCTGATGCTAACCGGTAAAGATGACCCGACACTCGCGCGGGACACGATGTTTTCCGTTCTGATGATTGTCCTTAATGGGATGCTAGGGGTCACGCTCTTGATCGGCGGACTGCGGCATCATCGCCAAGTCTTCAATCTCGAAGGGGCTCGCAGCTATCTGACTGTGATCTTATGTCTGGCCTTTCTCTGCCTCATTTTGCCCCGATTCACACTTAATGCGGAGGGGGGCTCGGCGTCTCCTTTACTGGCGGCATTTTTGGTTTTTGCCTCGCTTGTTCTCTATGGGGTTTTTCTTTTTCTCCAATCGACCACACTCAAGGGCTTCTTCCTTCATCCTGGTGCCGATCCCTCGGAGAATGCCCCCCCTCACGGATCGCATGAATCCCGCTCCGCTCGGTATCACGCTGTATTTCTTGTGCTGACTTTGCTGCCGATCGTGCTGCTTTCGAAAAAAATTGCCATTATCTTGGACTATGGCACTAGCGTCATGAATGCCCCCCAAGCCCTAGCCGGTTTTGTTGTGGCCTTGCTCGTGCTTGCTCCCGAGGGCCTTGCCGCCTGCCGCGCCGCTTGGAATAATACTTTGCAGCGGACTGTCAATATCACTTTGGGATCGGCTCTCGCGACGATCGGTCTCACTGTGCCCGCGGTATTGGTTATCAGCGGTTGCACTGGTCAATTCATCGAAATGGGGCTACCACTCACGCAGATTGTTCTCCTTGTCGCTACGTTTTTTGTGTCCTCTACCGTGTTTGCCGGCAACCGCACGAACGTCTTAGCCGGAGCTGTTCACCTCGTGCTCTTCGCCGCTTACGTGGTGTTGATTTTTGATTAAATCCAACTGGGCGAGTTGGTCATTGAAGTGGGGTGATTCCCTACGGCGAATCAAATGATTGGAGATTTTTTCCCTCTTGGATAGAATTTGGATCGTATGGAAGTCACCGCATGATAAAAAAAAGATCACGGGTTAAGCGCTTCGCTCGGTTTGTCCTCAGGGGAGGCAAGCGTCGGGTCGGAGCGGCGGGACTTTTGAAAAAAAAGCCCCAGCTGGTGGTATTTGATTTTGACGGTACACTCGCGGACACCTTCCATGCTGGTTTTGCGATTCTGAACATTCTCGCTGAGGAATTCGGATTTCAAAAGTTACCATCAGAAGGATTATTGAGCGCGCGCGATCTCTCCACACGCGGTCTGATGAAGCAACTCGGCATTCCACGCATGAAACTCCATCGGATTTCGAAACGCGGAACCGAGGAAATGTCCAAGCGCATGCCTGATATTCAGCCTTTTCACGATCTCTTGCTCGTCGTTCGGCAACTTCACGCGGAGGGCTTCCGTTTAGGCATTCTTACCTCGAATTCCGAAGCCAATGTCACGGCTTTCCTTCAACAATATGATCTCCAGATATTTGAATTCATTAAAAGCTCATCGAAGCTTTTGGGAAAAGGCAGCGTGATCCGAAAAATGCTCAAGGAATTCCAACTCAAACCATCCGACGTCCTTTTTGTGGGTGATGAGATGAGGGATATTGAAGCCGCACAGGAAACCGGGATTCATATGGCTGCCGTCACTTGGGGCTACAACAGTCACTCTGCGATCCAAGCGCTAGCGCCTGATTACCTGATCGAGTCACCATCTCAGATCATCTCACTATTGGGTGCTTATTTGCATTCGCCGAGCGCAACCACGGTATGATTGCTCTCATTTCGGCTATTTCGGCAACATTTACGCTGGGTTTTTTTTATTTTGTAGGAGCGATTCCCGGAGGCATGGCCGCAGGTCTCAGTGTCCCAGTAGCCGCCTTGGTTGCCTGGTGTGGGTATGCTGCCGGTGCTGGAGTGATGCTCCTCCTTGGTACTCCTGCGCGTGATTGGATCGCTAGAAAGTTGCGCATTCCCCTTGTTCGTGATCCGCAGAAGTGGATATGGCGTGCCTGGGATAAATTTGGCCTTGTTGGTCTGGGATTGGTCGCTCCCATCACGATTGGCCCGCAGGCCGGTTGTCTTCTCGCCCTTGCTGTAGGTGAGAAGCGCTTGGCGGCCTTTCTGAGCTTGTCACTCGGCGCGATCCCTTGGTGCATTGGCTTTTCGGTGATCTTCGCCATGGGTTTCAAGCTCGCCGTTTGATTTTACGTCATGTGTGCCATTCTGCGAAACGGTACCCGCACACTTAAGCCCGGAACCCCGATTTCCGCATCCGGTCCGAATGGTTTGGTGAAGGCTGTCTGGGCTGGATTTGCACGGTCCGAGATTCTGAGTTGGTGGAAACGCCAAGGCTGCGAGGAGATCGATATTCCGGCGACGGAATTCGCCGAACGCTCCGATGTGACCGGCAAGCTCCAGTGGGAGTTTGTGCCATCTGATTGTGTGGTTGGGGCCGTGCTAGACCACCGCACGACCACACCGCTGCTGAAAATCCTCACGCGGGCATCGACCGATGCCGAACTTCAAAAATACGAACACCCTCGCATGCCGCTTTTACTTTCGCGGCGCTTTGCCATTTTGCCCGCTGAGGCACCCGAGCTGGATCTTTTTTTCTAGAATCTGCAGAGTCCTAGGAATGGGAGACGGAACTCATTTGCAAAATCGGGGTGCTGTAATTTTGCCAGATGAGATCAAGGTCACCTTCATCGGTGAGGGCGAGAACACGGCAGATCGGGCAGAGTTCTTTTGATTGATTCAAGTGTTTCTTGGCCTCGGCGATGTCGCCGAGTTGGCACTCGCAGCAGGCGAGTTGGAAGAGGACCAAGGCTTCGTTTGGGAATCGCTTGGTTGCCGCAAGCAGAGTCGCGCAAGCGCTTTCTACGGAATCCAAGTGGTAACGTGCAAATGCGCAATCAAGCCACCTTTTTACATTCTGCTTATCCGTTTGGCAGAGAAGTTCGGCTGTCTTTTCCATGCGCTCCCATTCTCCCGTCTCGCGGAAGATTTCGACATAGACCGAGAGGCTTTCATTGCTCATCTGTTCGCTCTCGGGAAGGGATTCCAATTCACGCAAAGCGTCTTCCACCATTCCGATTTCAAGGTATCCTTGTGCGGCAAGGATTTTCATTTGGTTCTGGGGGTCGTTCATTGGGTTTTTCTTCGGCATTTCTGGGTTTCTGGGGACAAACGGAGTGCTGTCCACAGTTATTTTATCGACGGACAGCTTTGGCACTTGAGGAGTCTTTTTTCTTTCGCAAAAGATTTTTGGTTTCATTTCACCAGCATAGGAAGTGCGTTCCGAACACTAGGGGAATCAATAGGGAGTCCCTCACGGGCGTTCGCTGGGATTGGCGGGTTTTTGACACTCACTCCCTCGTAGCCTGCATTCTACTCATGGAATCGCTGGCTGTTTTATTTGAAACAAATGGGAAACACTCCAGAGATCTTAAAGCTCGACGGTCTGTTAGCCCGTTCCCATGTCTGTTAAGCCCCCCCAAAAATGCGGTCCAAACTGCCAGAAGACGATACGTTTCCTCTTCGGGGTTGGCGAGGCCTCGATCTTTCCCGGAATTTCTCACGTCTATTTGCGCTGGCTACCAGTGAGGGCGCACGGATACGCGTTTGGACTTGCTGTGATGACCGGTTTGTATGCGGCGCGGTGGCGCAAAAACTCACCACTGCAATGCTGAGCGTGATGAAGTTGGCGCTGGATTTTTCCACTGTATGCCTTGGTTGGAGTAGTCTGGGCCCTCGTTTGGTATCTCTGGTTTCGCTACGAACCAAACCATCACACGGTTGTCAACGAAGCGGAGTTGCGCGTCATCGGCACTCAACCTCCATCGCCGCACCCGCCTGTGCCCTGGAGGGAGATGCTCCGCAGTCGTAGCCTCATTGCGCTTTGTGGGATGTATTTTGAAATCATTTATGGATGGTATTTTTTTCTGACTTGGCTTCCCAATTACTTAATGAAGGCGCGCGGGTTTGACCTAAAAGCCGCTGGTTGGCTGGCCATGTGGCCGCTACTTTGCATGGCGGCCGGTGTGGCCTTCGGCGGAGGGCTAAGAGATGTTCTCATTCGCTGCTGTGGATCATTCTCAGGACGTCGCACGCCAGGCCTGATCGGACTTCCGCTTGCCGAGCCACTTTCATTGGGGCAACGCTCTCACAAGATCCGAAATTGGCCGCGCTCGGGATGGGAGTCGCTGCTGGCTTTGCATCTCTGGGCGTTGCGCCCGCGTGGGCCGTTTGCTTAGAGATTGGAGGCAAACACGCCGGCGTGGTTACAGGCGCCATGAACACATTCGGCAACCTAGGAGGGACGTTGATGCCGCTGGTCATGGGAGAGTGCCTCCAACGATGGGGTTCGTGGAATTACTCCCTGATTACCGTTGCGGTCTTCTAGCTGTTCGCTGCCGCCTGCTGGCTTGCGATCGATCCGACAAAGCGCATCGTCAATTCGCAATGAGATGCGTGCGATAAGCAAAGCTAATGGCTCGCAAAAGTTTGAAGATTTGTTACGGGCAGGGAGGAGCGGAGACGGCTATTTCGTAACGTTGTATTCTTGCCCGTGAAACAACGAGATCAGGGTTTTTTCGCTTTCTGAATCGTGGATTAACCCGAGGTCTCGCAACTCACTTTCGAAGAGTCGAAGGCCCGCGATTTCCTCCACAGGCAACCATTCACCAAGGTACTTGATGATACTTCGCAGATCTGTTTCCGCAGGGTACTCGTCTATGATCGGAATGGCGTTACTGTATTCGGCGAGTCTTCGACTATGTGGGAGCTTTGGACGGATGGGCTCTTCCGGAATTTCCGAAACCTGGATCCAGGCATCACTTCGAATCGTGCGGGTGTCTCCAGCGAGCCAAAGCAGGATGGCTCCATCGAAAAGACAGGTGCGAGAGTGGATGTGGACCTTGGTGCAACTCGGGCGGTTGCGGATTTCCTCATACAGCATCAAAGCCGTATCATTAAGAATCAGTCCCGGGCCGAGGAGATCAAGAGTCACATTCTTGTCTTTATTCATGAAGGCCGTTTGCAGCGTCTGAAGCAGCTTCGAGGGGTTGGTGTCTGAGAGGTTGAGATGCATTTGGTAGATGGTCTAATCGAAGTGGTGGTGGGAACGTTTCGTGGGACTAGATGTCGGATTTGCGTTCTGGAACTTTGAGTTTCTGGCCAACACGCAACTGGCGTGGGTCGCTGATTCCATTAGCTTGCATGAGGTCGCTGTAGGAGACTTGGAGTCGGCGGGATACGGAGTAGAGGTTGTCGCCGCCGTTGAGGACGTATTCGGTCACTGTGGGTGCTGGCGTGCTTGGTTGAACGGTTGGCTTGGTCGGCGCGGCGGGAGCAAGCATGGCTGCTATGGCTTTGGGTGCGGTGGGAGTTGATGTCGCCGCTATGGCGCTGTGTGCGACGGGAGTAGAGGCAGTAGCTATGGCTCTGGGCGGAGCCGGGGATAGTGCCTCTGTATTTGTTGCAACGACGGGTTGGACGCTTGGCCTTGCGGGAATGGTTTGGCGAGTTTCGGTGACTTCTTGAGGTGGTTGGCTCGCTTTTTGGGTGGCGAGAAATTGGGCTCTCAATGTGCTGTCGGATGCTTTTGCGACGGGGGCTGGTTTGGGTGCCGCTGCAGGCGAGGGGACATGGGCGATCGCTTGAGGGGGCTTGGGTGCCTCGATTTTCTTCTCTGTGGGTGGGGCAAAGAGAGACTTGGGTTTGTCGTTTTTTTTGACGGCCACTTTCGCGGAAGGAAGGGCTTTTTTAGGAACCTGTGGAATCGCTTGCACTTCGGGAGTGGCGCTGGCTTGGGGCCAATCATTGCGCACTACGAAAGCGTCCGAGACGGGACCTTTCGGAGCTTCCTCTGCCTTCGCTGCCAAGGGCTGGGGGGATTGTCGAAGTTTGATTTTATTGCTCGCGTAGATCCCACCGAGGACGGTGAGATGCAACGCGAGAACGATGACAAAGGCGACTGGGAACGAAATCCCGATTCGCTCAGTCCAAGCTTTTTTTGGAGGTTGAGTGCCGTCGCTTTCGTCAATCCAATTTGGGTGTCGGGTCGGATAGGTTTTCATCGACCGCTGTATCGTGTGTTTTTCTAAAACACGCAAATCGCCAAAGCCATCAGAGGCCCATTCCAACTGCCTCTAGCGCCATTCAAGGATCAGTAGAATCCGTTCAACCCACAAACACGACCATTCGTTGAAAATGCAAAAAAGGGCGTTTTTAAACCGACTTTAAACGACGGAATTCAGTGCTGTGGCGTCGCGATAATTCCACCTTCACGCCATTGGCCATTGTCAGAATCATGAAGCCCCCCTCGATGTCTTCCACATTGGCGACATGGTCGAGGTTGATCGCATGGCTTCGGCTTGCGGAAAAAAAGAGATCCGGATCTAGGCGGTCGCGGACGCTCTTAAGGGTGCCGTTGATGGTGAT
>CAMBAQ010000095.1 GCA_945863785.1 Chthoniobacter flavus | reverse complement strand
TACTCGACGTTCTAGAGGAATTCTCTGCCGCCCGATTCACGCCCGAGGAATTCGTGAAAGTCCTCCGCAAGTTGCAACCTCGCCTCTACTCGATCGCCTCGTCGCAGCGCGCCGTGGGCGAATCCGTGCACCTCACGGTTGCCGTCGTCCGCTACAAGGTCGAGCATAGCCAGCGCCAACGTGAAGGTGTTTGCTCTACCTTTCTCTCCGAGCGCTCCGCCGCAGGGGTTCCTGTCTTTGTGCACTCGGCGAAACATTTCCGCATTCCAGAAAACACCGACGCTCCAGTCATCATGGTCGGCCCCGGAACAGGCATCGCTCCCTTCCGCGCCTTCATCCAAGAACGTCAAGCCACAGGCGCTAAGGGCCCGAACTGGCTTTTCTTCGGCGAGCAGCGCGCCGCCACCGATTTCCTCTACCAGCAGGAATTCGAAGCCGCCGTTTCGAGCGGACTCCTTCAAAAATTCACTACCGCCTTCTCCCGCGATCAGGCTCAGAAGATCTATGTGCAAAACCGCATGATCGAGCATGGCAAGGAACTCTTCGAGTGGCTTGAAAAAGGCGCTTATTTCTACGTTTGCGGTGATGCCAAAAACATGGCCAAAGATGTCGATGCCGCCCTCCACACGATCGTCGAACAAAACGGCGGCAAATCGGTGGATGAAGCCCGCGAATACATCGACGCCCTCAAAAAAGAGAAACGGTACCGCAAGGACGTTTATTAATGGCAACCGCCCGCTGCGAAGGAATGAGAAGTAACGCCGAAGAATCCCTATGAGCCCAAGCCCGCAACACATCCACTTCCTTGGCATCTGCGGGACGGCGATGGGCTCGATCGCCGCCGCCATGCGCGATCGCGGATTTAAGGTCACCGGACAAGACGAAAACGTCTACCCCCCAATGTCCACCTTTCTGGAATCCAAGGGCGTAGAAATCACCTCTGGTTTTCGTCCGGAGGATATTCCCTCCGCCGACCTCATCGTCATCGGCAACGCGATGTCGCGCGGCAATCCCGCCGTGGAAGCGGTTCTCAATCGCAAACTCCTCTACCTCTCGCTGCCCGAAACGCTGAAGCAGTTTTTCCTCCGTGGACGCCATAATCTCGTCGTCACCGGCACCCATGGAAAAACCACCACCACTTCGCTGCTGGCTTGGATATTTGAATCTGCTGGAGAAGCGCCCGGATACCTGATCGGCGGCATTCCCTCGAATCTCGGTCAAGGCGCCTGCCTGCGCGATTCGAAGCATTTCATTATCGAAGGTGATGAATACGACACGGCCTTCTTCGACAAACGCTCGAAGTTCATTCACTACCTCCCCGAGCTCGTGATCGTTAACAACGTCGAGTTCGACCACGCCGATATCTACAGCAACCTCGAGGAGATCAAGACCAGCTTCCGCCGCCTACTGAACATCGTGCCCTCGGAGGGAATGGTGCTCATCAACGGGGACGATGCCAACTCCATCGATGTCGCTGCAAAATGCCACGCTCCTGTCGTTGGCGTCGGCTTCTCGGAGAATTGCGCGAACCAGATCCGCCATGTCGTCCACAGCCCAGAGGGCTCTTCTTTCGAGCTCTTCGGCGAAACTTTTTTTGTGCCTCTCTCCGGCGATTTCAATATCCGCAATGCGGCCATGGCTGCCTCTGCTGCTCACTACTACGGCATCCCAACCAAGGCCATTCGCACCGCTCTCGCCGCATTCCAAGGCATCCGCCGCCGCCAGGAGGTTCGCGGCGTTGTTCGCGGCATCACAATCATCGACGACTTCGGGCATCATCCCACAGCCATTCGCGAGACACTCGCCGGATTGCGCAAACGCTACGGCCACGCGCGCCTTTGGGCCCTCTTCGAGCCCCGCTCGAACACCACCCGCCGCGCCATTTTTCAAAACGACCTCCCCGCCGCTTTTGCAGAAGCCGATGGAGTGTTCATCGCTCAAGTCGCCCGTCTCGACCAACTCCCGGAAAACGAGCGCCTCAACCCCGAACGCGTCGTGGCCGACATTGCCGCTTCTGGTAAACACGCGTTCTACGAGCCAACGGCGGATTCCATCATCGAAAAACTCAAACCCCTCGCGAAAGAAGGCGACATCGTCGCCGTCTTCAGCAACGGCGGCTTCGACGGCATCCACCAAAAACTCATCGAGCGCCTCTAGCTCCAAGTTCCCTCATCCCCACAGGGATTAAAAAAACACAACTCTGCACGCATACACTTCGTATGTATTTTTGTGCACAGTATCCCTGACAGCAGTTTGCCGGACAGCGTAGGAGTGATGATTCTTCCGTGGACGTCCTTGTTTCCAGGCGCCATGCAACCGCTCCATATTTTTGAGGAGCGCTATCGCGTTATGTGCAACCTCGCCCTCGCCAGCAACCGCATGTTTGCTATCGCCCACGCCTCCGACGATAGAACGATCGCTGACATCGGAACCCTCGGCGTGATCCGTGCCGCTGTGACAAATGAAGACGAAACTTCCAACCTCGTCCTCCAGGGTCTTCGCCGCGTCCAGTTCGGCACCATCACAATGGAACCCTACCCGCAAGCCTCTCTATCCGTCCTCCCCGAATGTGCGGACGAAGATCCCGCTCTTGCCTCTCTTCGATTAAAAATCCGCGACGCCTGCATGGATTCCTTTTCCAACAACACCGAGGCCCTCCACTACCTCCAAAAACACATTTCAGCGCCTGCCTCGGACAACGCCTTCACGGACATGATTTCCTCCATCCTCACCGACCCTCAGTCCCGCCGCGCCCTTCTTGAAGAACTCGACATCAAGTCCCGCATGCAACTCCTCCTCCACTCCCTCGAAAGCGAAAGCTCCGAAGTCTAGCCAACATCGAACAGGAACTCTGCCCCCGTCGTATTTTTGATCGCAAAAAACGCGTCATTCGACTTGACAGAGTTGCAGGTTTTTTGCGTTATTCACATTGCCTATGAATTCCTCCTCTCGCACGATCCTTTCGCGCCTTGCGCTTCTCGCCACTCTCGCGCTCACCCCACTTTTGATGACCGATGCTCATGCTTTTGGCGGAAAGCCAGGCGGCCCGTATAGCAACGGCACGTACTTCCCGAACGAAGGCACTTTCTCCGCTGTCTTGCGTGCGGAAAATTTGATTGGAACCCTCCAATTCAGCACATCAAGTTCCTCCGCATCGAGTGGAGTAGCGACCATCTACAACGATGGCGATACCTACATTGGTAATTCCAGCGGCTCTTTCGACCCAAGCTCAAATAAGATTGATGTCACGTTTCAAGCTTCCATTCCAGGTCAAGGACAGAAAACAATTTCAGTTCAGGCTCCTGTAACAACTCAAGTTACCACATTTGTAACCACCAATGGCACAGTCACTCCTGTCCAGACCCAGCAAACACAGTTTATGACGACTCGCGAGATTCTTTACTACGATTCCCTCTATTGCAATGGCTCTGCCAACTGCAAAACATCAAACGATTTACCTAACCAGAAATTTTCCGGATTCGGGCAAGCCGAATTTCAAACCTTAATTTTTACTGGGAACACCCCTTTTTTAGATTCAGTAACTAAAGACATTTCCGTTTCAGGTGTTAGGCTTTCCAATTCAGCGGCACAATTTGCAACCGCTGATATTATACCCCCATCGGTGAACGAGTTTTCTGTCCTAGTCCCTTAGTTTACAGAATCATGGCCAAGTTCTCCACGGTGAGGGCATTCACCCTCCTTGAGATGATGGCCGCCATATGCATCGTTCTCATTCTCGTCGCAACGATTTATCCCGCCCTAGAGCAGGTGACTCCACGTGCGGAAAAAGTGGCCTGCATCAATAACCTAAAAAACCTTCACCTCCTATTTGCCAGCTACGCCTTGGAAGGTTGGCCCCAAGTTCCAAATGGGACGCCCATCGGCTCCATAGCCGAGCAAAAATGGTGGCTGGAGAAGACAAAAAAAGATTTAGGCTTGAGGGAGAAAGATTGGCAATGCCCCACTCTTCGCCGTCTCTTCCGCTCGGAACCCGAAGCCACGCGTCCTGTCATTCATTACCTTCCTACCCCCTTCTCCAGCCAACCGAACAAAGCAAACCTGTGGACACAGATGCCTTGGTTTATTGAAATCGGCGATGGTCACGGGTGCGGCAACCTTATTGTTCGCCAGAATGGCACCGTCGAACCAGCCCCGAGATGAGCCCGCCAGTCACCCGAATTTTCCAAGAGTGTCTCAGCCAGATTTATACCAAATTCAGCATAATTGACCACAACCGAGCAAAGGAAGATAGATTGCCAAAGGCAACTCCGAAGGAGTGAACGAAGTGAATCAAAGAGCACAGAGATTCAGTTGTTTACACTTTCACAAGCATCCAACCTTTTGCGCAGTCTCCTACAACCCCTAAGGAATTCCTGTGAATCCTTTTAATTGACTCACTACGCTCTCCCTTTGGGCTGCCTTTGGCAGTCTTTCTTCGCTACGCTTCGAATCTGTCATCCTGTTTCAAAATCCGCTTTCAGGTTTAACCGAGTTACCAAAATTTATGATTCGTTTTTTTGATTCCCTGTTCTTGCGAGACGGCCGCGCCCCTCATTCCGCCACCAAAACAGCAGTCCCACTCGCCATTGCAGCGGCTCTCTTATTTCTGGCGGTTATGTCGGTCCACGCCGCGCCGCCCAAAGCGGACAAGGAGCCCCCGGTCGAACCCTCTGTGGGATACGAAGCGAGACTGGAAATCCATCGCGGCCAGACCAAACCCCTTACCCTCCGCGCCATCCCGTCCGACGGCTATGAAGTCGAATTCAAGATCCTCACGCAACCGCGCTTTGGTGCCCTCTCAGAAATTGTCAGAAACTCGAAGGGGGCGGTGACGATCCTTTACACCCATCGCGGAGAGAAGGATCAAGTCGCCGATTCTTTCAAATTCAAAATCAAAACCGGACCGAAAAAATGCTGGACCACCAAAACGGCCCGCATCCAAATCACGGAACCTCCCCCTCGCATCGAGATTTCGCCCGAGGCTCTGGATTTCGATCCGGTCTTCATTGGCGAATCGTCCACACTCCCTATAGTGGTCAGGAACTCCGGGGGCAGCATACTGCAAGGTCAGGTAACAATAGCTGACCCCTGGTCAATAACAGGCTCCCCCGAATTTGAACTCTCAAGCGGAAAATCAAAAACCTTCGCTGTCACATTCGCCCCCAAAAACCCTGATACCCAAACTGGGAAAATCAGCTTTGAAACCGGCCTCAAACCGCCTGCATCCATTAACGTCCATGGCAGTGGAGAGCATCGATTTGAAGCTCCGGATAAAGCGACCTTCGCACAAAAAACCGAGCCACCACCTCTGCGAATCAAAGTCTCGAACAAAACCGCCGACCCTCTACCCCTCTCGATTCAGGCTGAATTGCCCTTGGAAGCTTGCGACCGCATTGTGCTTCCTCCGAATGGCGTTTCCGAAATCGAATTGAAAATCCATCCCGGATTTTTTTCTAACAAATCCGCTTCCCTCCTTCTCTCCGATGGCGCTGGTGAACGGTTGGTCAAAATCCAACTCCCCCCACCGCCGCCAGTCCTCTCCTGGGAGGCCCCTACTCTCGATCTGGGCAACGTCACCACCGGATCAAAGGAACCCTTGGATATCACCCTTAACAACATTGGCGATACGCCAGCCCATGTCACACTTGCTGTCGAGGGCGATGGAATCTCGATCCCCGAGACATCCTTCCATATCGAACCAAGGAAACCTTGCAAGATTCCAGCCTCTTGGACATTTCCATCCCCAGGCCAAGCCTCGGTAAAAGTTCGACTCACGAGCGGAGCCACCCTCCCCCCGCTCACCTTCCGAGCTAATGTGCAAGAGGCTCAGACGCCACGCACATCCCCAAAAACCACATACACACCTACCAGCGTCGCCCCCACACCCGCCCCGAAGAGCAGCGCCCCTGAGGGAGTCCGACTTCTTACCAAGGAAGAAAACGAGGAAAGAAAAAAATGCACACCTTCAAATATTTCCTATCGCTTGGAGCAGCGATTCATGGGCGCGAAGGCTCTTGTTACTTGGAGATACAAGGGTCCCCATCCGGCGAAGTTCACCGTCGAAGTCGAAACTCTCGAACGTGCCGACCTTCTTTCAAAGTCTTTTGAAGATCGCATCAAAGTCCCAGATGCACTTCCTGCAAAAAAAGACTCACCGACATGGCATGTTGTGCCTGCAGCCATCGCCAATATCCATCAACTCCCCGACGGTTCTTGGCAGGGCACAATGCCCGACCTCAAGCCAGGCTTCCATAGTGTCCGCATTGGTGTCCATCCCGATTTGAGTAAAACGATCAACTATTCCGGATTTACAATCCATGTGCCGCCATTGCCCGCATTTTGGATGAATAAATGGCTTCTTGGATCGGTATTTTTTGCTTGCTCTGCATACCTTTTTCGCAACCCCCTACTGCGCCTTTTGAGTTTCGTGAGGTAATTTCGTCATTTTCCATTCTCCCAACGCAAACTCCATCGGCCCAAGTTTCTTTTTCACGCTCAAAAAGTCGCTTTTCTCCTTTAATTTTTGAACGTTTGCCGATAATTACTATCTAATCCCTTATGCCCACTCCCAAGAGCCACCTTGATCTTTATAGAAATTATATTCTAAGAGCTTTACAACCGCTACAAGTTTGGGCCATTCGACCTCAAGCTGAGCGTGACCTTGAGCACGTTTTTGGAACCAATATAAATTGGGCCCTTGCATTCAAGCACCTCTCGGCCTTCCGCGATGGCGACTACTCCTCACTCCCGCCCGTCTCCATTCTCCCCCCTTCCAGCATGCCCGGCCTCTGGGGTGGCTACAGCCGCGACGCCCGCGCGATCTTCATTTCCGCCGACTGCCCGAATGAGATGCTCTCCGCCGTTCTCATTGAGGAAATCGGCCACTTCCTCGATCAGGAGCTTTGCACCGAAGAAACCCCAGGTGAGGAAGGCGCCCTTTTTGCAGCCCTCGTTATCGGACTTCCGCTCGAGACCGCTTCCAGCGATGACTCTCTCGCTTCCGTTTTCCTTGAAGGCCGGCACATCTTGGTCGAAGCCGCACGAAAATCACGTGGCTCCTCAAAAGGCAAATCCAGCGGAAAATCCAGCGGAAAAAAACGTGGAAGCCGTACTTTTGATAATGGCAGTGGCTACGCCGTGGCAGGCAGCGGCAGCGTCAACTCGCGTCCGCAGGATAACATTGTCTACGCCACTCAGGATGACGCACGCATTTCTCAGAT
>CAMBAQ010000094.1 GCA_945863785.1 Chthoniobacter flavus | reverse complement strand
CGCACATACCAGCCTTCCAAGCGCACGCGCAAACAACAATTTGGTTTCCGCGCCCGCATGAAGACCAAGGCAGGCAGGGCCATCCTGAGCCGACGCCGCCAGCAGGGCCGCAAACGCCTCCTTCCAAAAGGTGTCGAAGTCCACTTCGCAAGACACACCCAGGCCTAATAACGGCCGCCTGCGTTTTCCCAAATCCGCTCGACTTCGCAACAGCGGAGACTTTACGCGCGTTCGGGACCAGGGAAAAGCATCGCAAACTCGCCTCCTGCGAGTTGGGATTCTCCGCTCTGATGACGCATTTTCGGCCCGCATTGGTATTATCACATCTCGCCGTGTGGGAGGTGCTGTGATTCGAAGTAAGGTTCGCCGCCGCCTCAGGGAGATTATCAGAGTCTGTCGAGAATCGATGTCACCTGGAGCCAGCGTGGTGATCGTTGCCAAGTCCGGTGCTGCCACAGCTACCTTCGAAGAATTAAAGTCCGAATGGTTGCTTCTTGCCCGACGTCTTTCTATTTTGCCGTCTGCCGAATGAAATTTCTGCTTACATCCGTGATCTGGTTTTACCAACTCGCCCTCTCGCCTTTGTTACAGGTACTTTGCGGGCCCGGTTGCGGTTGCCGATACAGCCCCTCCTGTTCACACTATTTCCTCGAGGCCCTGCGTACACACAGCACCATGCAGGGAACCTTCCTCGGGATACGCCGCATTTTGCGGTGTCACCCCTGGGGCGGATGTGGTTACGACCCCGTCCCGCCCGCCTTCAAGCCTCTCACTTAGAATAAATTAATGGATCGTAAATCTTGGATCGCCATCGCTCTCTCTGTTGCCGGCCTCTTCGCCTGGCAATGGTATGTGAGCAAATACTACAAACCCCAACTGGCCAAAGCCAACGCAGCAACGGCGTCAGCGACCCCCGCTCCATTGGCAACGACTGCGGTGAACTCCACGCCTGCAACACCCCCACCCTCCGAAGCCACGATTGCCGCACGCGCGGAATCTCTCTCGAACGAGAATGCGGAATTTATTTTCAACAACGGCACCGGAGGCATCGAGCAAGTTGTCCTTCGTATGCACAAGGGCGAAAATGAATCCCATGTCTCCTTGAATCGCAGCCGCTCGATGCCGATTGGGGGCCTCGGCTTTAATCCCGGCGAAGTTCTAGGCGGATTTGAGATGACCACCGACCCCGCCAAAGGCGAGGCCGTCTTCTCCAGCAAACAACCCGGCGGCCTCGAGATCGCCAAGCGTTTCACTGTCCCGATGGGCGAGAACAAGGAAAAGCCCTACGCCATCACCCTAGATGTCACCTTCAAAAATCCGGGCACCGCCCCCCTTCAAGTTCCCGAATTTTTTATCGGCACCGGCGGAGCCGCTCCGCTTCACGTGAATGACCTCCCAATGTATACCTGTTTGAACTGGGCACATGGCGGAAGCATGACGAGCATCGACGTGAACTGGTTCTCTGCCAGCTCGGTCCCGCTCATTGGTATCCCGATCCATGGCCTGCGTCCGCTCTACGAGGAGACGAAGCCGGACATCGAATGGGTCGCCGTGACGAGCCAGTATTTTTGCACCATCATCACTCCCAAGGATGCCACGCAGTCCCACTCTGTATGGTCCATGAGGTTCGACGCACCCAAATTGAATGACACTCCGAATTTTGGAATCCAGGGTGGCCTCAAGTCCAAAGGCTTCACTTTGGCTGCGGGCGAGGTCGTCACCCGCTCGTTTGAGATTTACGCCGGACCGAAAGAACTGCCGCTTCTGCGCAAACTCGGCGCCACGCAGGACAAAGTTATGAATTTCGGGATGTTCGGATTCGTGAGCGAGTTTCTTCTCTGGTCCATGAATGGACTTCACGGACTTCTAGGCAACTACGCCGCATCGATCATTGTCCTCACGATCCTGATTAAATCCGTGCTCTGGCCGGTTCAAAACAAGGCCACCAAGGAAATGCGGAAAATGGCGGCCCTGTCTCCGAAGATGACTGAAATGCGGGAGAAACATAAGGACAACCCGCAGAAATTGAACGAGGAGACGATGAAGCTCTATAAGGAATATGGCGTCAATCCGTTCAGCGGGTGCCTTCCGATGCTCATCCAAATCCCGATTTTCTTCGGTTTTTATGCCATGCTCGGCACCGCCATCGAGCTGAGGAACAGCTCGTTCTTCTGGGTCGTGGATCTTTCCCAACCCGATACGATCACGCACCTGCTTGGCTTCCCGATCAATATTCTGCCTCTCCTCATGGCCGGAACCATGGTCTGGCAAATGATCATCACGCCCAAAACAGGCGATGCCATGCAGCAGCGCATATTTTATTTCATGCCGATCATCTTTCTGGTGTTCTGCTATAACTACGCCAGCGGACTCGCGCTTTATTGGACAACGCAGAATCTTTTCTCTATCGTGCAGCTGTATTTCACACGAAACCAACCACTGCCGACCTTGGAAAAGAAAAGTATCGTTGCCAAACGCGAGGCGCAGATCGCCAAGAAAAAATCTAAGAAACCTCCTACACCATGAACCCAAGTCCTGCTGAAATTCTCGACACCCTTCTTGGTTACCTCGGATTTGCCGTTACTATTCAAGAGGAGCAAAGGGATGGACAGCAGGTGCTGCAGATTTTCACCCGCGAGCCCGACCGCCTCATCGGTCGCCGCGAGGAAGTGCTAGATGATCTCCAGTATCTTGTTAACCGGATTCTTTTGGCTCAGACACCTCCGGCGCCCCGCGTTTTTGTTGATATCGAGCACTTCCGCGCGATGCGCGACGACGCCCTCGTCGCCAACGTCCAACAACTCGCGAAAGCCGTGCGCGTCACCGGACGGTCCATCCAGACGGATCCCCTCAATTCCTACGACAGAAGGATCGTGCACAACGCCTTCAAGGATGACCCTGAAGTCATGACCTGGAGCCCTCAGGATGACTCGCGCGTGAAACGCATCACGTTGCGTAAACGCCAAGCAGCGAGAGCCGCCGAATAGCCCCACTCCGCGTGTCCAAGGCATTCCAATATCTCCTCTCTCTTCCGCCGGCGATGGCGAGGGATTTCTCGACCCTTTTTCCCGATGCCCCACGCCCGTGGTTCGCGACCTGCGACCCGCCAGGTGGAAAACTCGGCTCGGGCGGCGGCATCGCTCAACTTCTCTCCGATGCTTGGACCGCCGATGGGGGAACTTTTGACGAGTGGTTGGAAGCAAAAAAGCGATTGGTACTATTGGCAGGCGGACAGGGCCGCCGCCTACCCAGCTATGCAGCCACAGGCAAGGCACTCATGCCCGTGCCCGTGATGCGCTGGTCGCATGGGCAGCGGTTGGATCAGACCCTTCTCGATCTTCAGGCCGATGACTACGCCCGCATCCTCGCACAAGCTCCCGACTCCGCCAAAATCCTCATAGCGAGCGGTGATGTATTTTTAAAGTTTCCCGACGAAATGCCCAACATTCCTCAAGCCGATGTCGTCGGA
Source organism: Chthoniobacter flavus (assembly GCA_945863785.1). Lineage (GTDB taxonomy): Bacteria > Verrucomicrobiota > Verrucomicrobiia > Chthoniobacterales > Terrimicrobiaceae > UBA967. Next base: position 3,878 of record CAMBAQ010000094.1, on the reverse strand, counting down.
TTTGGAATGATGGTCAGCCCGGAAGTCGCGTCTCATTTTGGGGTCTTTTTCTCACCCCGAGGATCGCAGGGCGAAGTCGCCTTTTTCCTACAAAAGCCCACTCCAGAAAAAATCCGCGAACTCGCGGCGGACTATTCCTATTTTGTGGATACGGGGCTCTGGCTCCTGAGCGCGAAGGCCGCGAGCTTGCTGATGAAGCGTTGCGGATGGCAAGGTGATGGATTCGCTGGCGATCGCGCAACCAACTACGAGCTGTATGCCCAATTCGGTCCCGCACTAGGAAAAACCCCCGTCGAAACCGACCCCGAGATCAACGCTCTATCTGTGGCGATCGTTCCGATGGCCGGCGCGGAGTTTTACCATTTTGGCACCACCCGACAGATGATCGAATCCCTATCGGGTTTGCAAAACCGATCCACCGGACGCATCGAGCAGGATGATTTTCTTAGAAAGCCGCATCCCGACATGTATGTGCTCAACTCGAGCTTCGCCTTCAAAAAGCGCTCGCCCGATCACCGCATGCTGTGGATAGAAAATTGCGCCCTGCCGGATGACTTTCTGCCCTCCGGAGAAAATGCGCTCACCGGTCTGCCTGAGGGTGAATGGTCCTTTTCCCTTGCGCCCGGTGACTGCATCGACTGCGTTCCCGTCGGTGAAGGCGCCTTCGTGATTCGCAACTATGGTTTCGACGATCCCTTTTCCGGCCCGATTGAAAAGGCTCTCTGGATGGGGCGTCCGGCACTCGAGTGGTTTGAAAAGCGTGGTCTTTCTTTATCTCAAGCTGGCATCGCCCCCGGCACGGACATTCAGGAGGCGCCGATTTTTGCTTCGACAGAAAACCTGACCTCGTCATGGATTGATTGGCTTTTGAGTGGGAAAGCTCAGCCAGGAGCGGCAGAGGCTTGGCTCGAAGCGCCCCGATTCAGCGCGCGAGAAATCGGCGAGCAAGTTAATCTGGCAAGACTGCTCTCGCAACGCCGCGAACTCTCCGCTAAAGCCTCTCAGCGCTTTTGGGAACACCGTTCCAGCAATCCCTTTTTCCGCGTGGATCTCGAAAATGCGGCAGGGATTTACGCAGCGGGCCCCCACGAATTGCCATTACCCACAGCGGACACAAGCGACGCACTGCGCCGCATGCACGAACAAGCTTTCCTTTCCTCCGTGCAGCGCTCGCGCAAGCTGGACGGATCGAATGCGGAGCGCCAAGCCTTCGCCGCGCTTTCGGAACGCATTATCGATTTCTGCCGACCCATCGCTCCTCAAAACTCTCTGATCGACGACCAAATCCTCTGGGCGCGCTCTCCCGTTCGTCTGGATCTGGCGGGGGGGTGGAGTGATACTGCCCCCTTCTGCCTGAAACACGGTGGCGCTGTTGTGAATCTCGGTGTCGATCTCAATGGCCAACCCCCAGTACAAGTTTTTGCCAAAGTTTGCCAAGAACGCCACATCCTCATCCGCTCCATTGATCTCGGAGCCCAGACAGTGGTTCGCTCTTTTGCTGAACTCGAGAATTGCTCGCAAGTTGGCGATGCCTTTTCCCTCGCGAAGGCCGCCTTCTGCCTCGCAGGTTTCCACCCCCGCTTTCATCGAGGGGCCCCAGCTACGTTGGATCAATTACTGGGTGAGTTCGGGGGCGGCATTGAAGTCTCGCTCCTTGCTGCCACGCCTAAGGGATCGGGTCTTGGCACCAGCAGCGTCCTCTCCGCCACCTTACTCGCCGCTCTCGCTTCGACCGGCGGCCTAGGTTGGGATCGGGAGGAGATTTTCCGGCGAACCATGGCCCTCGAGCAAATGCTAACCTCCGGTGGCGGTTGGCAAGATCAGGCTGGCGGCATCTACCATGGGGTAAAACTAGTGGAGACGATGCCGGGACTGGATCAAATTCCCTCTGTGCGCTGGCTTCCAGAGCAACTGCTCGGTCCCCTCACCGCTAATCGCATGGCCCTGCTCTACTACACAGGGATGACCCGCGTAGCCAAAAACATCCTTCAGGAAATCGTTCGCGGCATGCTCCTAAACTCTCACTCGAAGATGGAAGTCCTCTTCGCCATACGCAACCACGCACGGGCCGCCTACCAATCCATCCAAAAGGAAAACTGGACCGACCTTTGCCGAGTCGTGCAGACCAGTTGGGAGCTGAACCAAGCCCTCGATGCAGGAACCAACCCTCCGGCTGTCGCCTCAATTACCTCTTCCGTGAAAGACTACACCGACGGCGTCAAACTCCTCGGAGCCGGCGGAGGCGGTTACATGCTCCTCCTCGCTAAGGATGAAGAGGCCGGCAACCGTATTCGCGAAAAACTCACATCCACTCCCCCTAACCCCCGCGCACGCTTTGTGGACTTCTCCATTTCTTCGTCCGGCCTCCAAATCACGCGCAGTTAGAACGCGACTTGGCAGTTGGCAACAAACCACCTCTGCCAACTGGAATAAAATCGAGAACCACCTTGGATTTACATGAAAAATCTCAAGGTTTTTAGGCTACGTCCCCTTGTGCATCGCATCCCAATCCCCATCCCATTTGAAGACACCACGGGGATTCAAAATATTAAACTATATATCATTGCACACCATGCGCTTACTTGCATAACCGCCATTCAAGACCCCCTTCAAGTATAGCGCCTCAGTGCTTAGGTGCCTTGACGGTGCCAGCTTCCATATCGTCGCGACGGCGCTGGACGATTTTATTGCCGATTTCGACGACCATTTCCTCGAGGAGCAAGCGAAGGTGACTGCCGCTTCGAAAATCGGAGGGCGCAATATTTCTGACCCGATCCGCATGGGTCGAGAGTTGGTAACATTTTTTGAAACTCACCCTCGTGGCATCATCTGGGTTATAGACGGCGATCGCCTGCCCACCATTGCGGCGCATGAGGGTAAAACACGGCACATCGGTCGGGCCATCGCCCACGTAAATCATGTTTTGAAAAGGCACTGGGCGGAGATCATTGTCCATGTGATCGTTCACATCCTGATCCATTTCCAGCATGCCCTTGTTGATCCGGAAGAGAAACTGGGTCTTCTGCGTGTGACTGATCACGCGCTTGGGGAATGTGATGCGATCGCTTTCATCCACGGCATACTCGCAACCGAAGATTTTGCGGACATAGGGCGCCAAGCGACTTCCCTCAATGAGCGTCTTCAATCCCGAGGACACGATGTAGTGTTCGACCGTTATCCCATGGGCCACATGCTCGAGACTGAGTAACGTTTTTTGAAACTCATCAAACATCTCCGGAAGCCCCTTGTAGAAAGTGAGACGGGCGCCGAGTTCCCGCAGATACGCATTCGTTGGACGATCGATCTCAAGGCAATCCAACAACACCTTCATGTATGCCAACTCGCTGTCGAATCCCTGCTTTTGAACCAAGTCACCACAGCGTTGCCAAAAATGGGAGGCTTTGATGCCAAAGACCGGAAACAACGCTTCCTCCTGCATGTAGAAAGGCGAAAGGGTTTGATCGTAATCGTAAATGATCGCAATCGTATTTTGAGGGACGCTCATGATTGAAAATAATGCACTAGGAACGCGATGGTTGCGAAATATTTCAATTCGGACTACCACTCACCCGCAGAACGAGTTTGAGCGCATCAGCTCGCAGGGTGGCTCCAGAAAGAGATTCCATCAACGCCAGCTTCAGGCTTTTTAGAGCCTCGATCTCAGCGGGGCGAACGTGGTTGTTAATCGCCCTCAAATCCTCAAGCCGCTCGATTTCACGATCGATTTGTTCGGAGGCGACTTTCTGTGCCGTTTCAACAATAACGCTCTTCTGCTTTTCTGCAAAGGCGGCCGCTTTGGACAACATCGACGGGAGATGCTTCTTTCGGAATACCGGCGTATCGAGCAAGGTGAACACATCTCCCCGCTCCAGCTTGGC